>NZ_JBHVEU010000401.1:0-8288 GCF_042802075.1 Kitasatospora sp. NPDC057518 | reverse complement strand
GAGTTCCGCCGGGCGATTTTCCCCCGACCAAGGAGATCGCCCGGGCCGGAACTCCGGCCGTAGTGTTTTCCCGGGAGCCGTCCCGGGAGCCGTTCCGGGTGTCGTCGAGCCCGGTGGCTACGGCTGGACGTAGCCGCTCAGGAAGTCGCCGATCCGGGTCACCGCGTCGGTGATCTCCTCCGGCCGGGGCAGCGTGACCAGCCGGAAGTGGTCCGGCTCGGGCCAGTTGAAGCCGGTGCCCTGGACCAGCAGGATGCGCTGGGAGCGCAGCAGGTCGAGCACCATCCGGGCGTCGTCCTTGATCTTGTGGACCTTGGGGTCCAGCCGGGGGAAGGCGTACAGCGCGCCCTTGGGCTTGACGCAGCTGACCCCGGGGATGTCGTTGAGCAGCTTGTACGCGGCGTCGCGCGAGGCGTGCAGCCGGCCGCCGGGCAGCACCAGGTCGCGGATCGACTGCCGCCCGCCGAGCGCGGCGGCCACCGCGTGCTGGGCCGGCATGTTGGCGCAGAGCCGCATCGAGGCGAGCACGGTCAGGCCCTCGATGTAGCTGCGGGCCCGGTGCCGGTCGCCGGACAGCACCATCCAGCCGGAGCGGAAGCCCGCGACCCGGTACGCCTTGGACAGCCCGTTGAAGGTGACGCAGAAGAGGTCCGGGGCCAGGGTGGCCAGCGGGACGTGCTCGGCGTCGTCGTAGAGGATCTTGTCGTAGATCTCGTCCGCGTAGACCACCAGGTCGTGCCGGCGGGCGATCTCGGCGATGCCCTCCAGCACCTCGCGCGGGTAGACCGCGCCGGTCGGGTTGTTCGGGTTGATCACCACGATGGCCCTGGTGCGGTCGGTGACCTTGGCCTCGATGTCGGCGAGGTCCGGGTACCACTCGGACTGCTCGTCGCAGCGGTAGTGCACGGCGGTGCCGCCGGCCAGCGAGACCGAGGCGGTCCACAGCGGGTAGTCCGGGGCCGGGACGAGCACCTCGTCGCCGTCGTCCAGCAGCGCGGTCATGGCCAGCTGGATCAGTTCGGAGACGCCGTTGCCGAGGAAGACGTCGTCGACGGAGAGGCCGTGCAGCCCGCGGTCCTCGTAGTGCATGACCACCGCGCGGCGGGCGGAGAGCAGGCCCTTGGAGTCGCCGTAGCCGTGCGCGGTGGCGAGGTTGCGCAGGATGTCCTGGAGGATCTCCGGGGGCGCCTCGAAACCGAAGGTGGCCGGGTTGCCGGTGTTGAGCTTGAGGATGCGGTGGCCCTGTTCCTCCAGCCGCATCGCCTCGTCGAGTACCGGTCCGCGGATGTCGTAGCAGACATTGGCGAGCTTGCTGGACTGGATGACCTGCATGTCCGCCTACTTTAGGGGTACGGAGGGGCCGTGCGGCGGGTCTCCGCGGGGGTGCTTCGGAGGGTCGGAACGGCCCCCTTGGATCGGCAGGCGGGGGCGGCGGGCGGCCTTGTGAACCGGCAGTCGAATGTCCGGAATGCTCCTGTATGCGAGGAGCGCCGCCGCGCCGTTCCGTGGAACGAGACGGACGGCACACGCCCGGCGCGGGAGGATGTGGCCGGTCGTGTCGGTCGTGTCGGTCGAGGAGGGGGTGTGCCGGTGGTCCCGGTCGTGGTCGCGGCGGTGCTGGTCGGTCTCCTGGCGGCTCCGCCGCTGCGCGGGCGGATCGCCCGCTTCGCGGTGCCGGAGGGCGAGCCCTGGTGCGAGGCCTGCCCGTCCTGCGGGCGCGCGCTGCGGCTGCTGCCGCCGACCGGGCGCTGCCCGGGCTGCCGGGAGCGGCTGGGCGCCGGCCCCTGGACGGTGGAGGCGGTCGCGGCGGCGGTCGCCGTCGCGGTGGCGTACGCGGCGGACCGCCTGGTGGTGGTGACCCTGGCCCTGGGCTGGGCGGCGGCGCTCGGCGTGGCGCTCGGCTTCGTCGACGCGCGGGTGCGCCGGCTGCCGTACGGGCTGACCGTGCCGCTGCTCGGCGGGGTGGCGGCGCTGCTGCTGGTCGCGGCGCAGGCCGAGCGGGACCCGGGCGCGCTGCTGCGCTGCCTACTGGTCGCGCTGGCGGTCGGGGGCGTCCTCGAACTGGCCGTCTGGCTGGGCGCGTTGGGCCCCGGGGACTCCCCGCTCGGGCTCGCCCTGGGCGGGCTGCTCGGCTGGTTCGGCTGGTCGGTGGCGCTCGGCGGGCTGTTCGCCGCGATGGTGCTCGCCGGGCTGTGGGGCACCCTGCGGGCCGCCGCCGCGCTGGCCCGCCGCCGCCCGGTGCGCGGGCTCGACCTCCCGGTCGGCCCGTTCCTGCTGCTCGGCGCGCTCACCGCGGTCCTGGCGCGGTGAGCGGAGCCGTACCAGGCGACGACCGGGAGCCGCCCCGGCCTCCGGTCCACCCCGCTCCCGGCCCCCGGAGGACCCCGCCACCGCCCCCGCCGGACCCCGTCCCTAATAGAGGGGACAGGGGAAACGGAAGGGCCCGCCGTACCGGTCGGTACGACGGGCCCCGCCGCCGACGCGCAGGCCCCACCCTCAAGGAGCGGCGCGCCGGGGGAGTTGGGCTCTAGGGGGTCACGGCCTCCCGGCCGTCACGGCATCTTGTGGACGAACGGGCCGACCGTGTTGGAGAACGCGTTGCCGTTGTTGGCGTCCCAGTTGGTCGACCAGGTCATCGCGCCGCGGATGGTCGGCCACTTGGCCGGCGGCACGAAGCTGCCGCAGTTGTTACCGGTGGCCAGGCAGTCCAGCGCGTTGTTCACCACGGTCGGCGAGACGTAGCCGCCGCCCGCCGCCCGGCTGGAGGCCGGGACGCCGATGCCCACCTGGTCCGGCCGCAGGCCGCCCTGGATCTGGGTGCAGACCTGCGCGGTGATGAAGTCGATGGTGCCCTGGTTGTAGACCTTGCCGTCGCAGCCGTTCATGCCGCCCGAGTTGTAGAACTGGGTGTTGACGACGGTGAGGATGTCCTTGGTCTTCAGCGCCAGCTGGAAGTAGGCGCCGGAGGTGTTGTACATCCCGATGGTCTCGGGGGCCATGGTCAGGACGAAGCCGGGGCCGACCTTGGCCTGCAGGGCGTGCAGCGCGTCGCCGAGCGGACCGGCCTGGACGCCGTTCTCCAGGTCGACGTCGATGCCGTCGAAGCCGTAGTCCTTGATGATCGCGTAGGCGCTGTTGGTGAAGTTGGCGCCGGCGGTGGCGTCCCCGACGGTGATCGCGCCGTTCTGGCCGCCGATGGAGAGGATGACCTTCTTGCCGGCCGCCTGCTTGGCCTTGACGTCGGCGCGGAACTGGGCGTCGGTGTAGCCGCCGAGGGCCTTGGACAGGCCCGGGTCCAGGGTGAAGCTGATCGCGCCGGTCCTGGTCGGCACGGCGTCGGCGAAGGACACCGCGATGATGTCGTACGCGCTCTGGACGTCGCTCAGCCGCTGCGCGGTCGAGCCGTTGTCGAAGTTCTGCCAGTAGCCGGTGACCGCGTGGGCGGGCAGGCCGGTGACCGGCGGGGTGGTGCTGGTCGGCGTGGCGGTGGGGGTCGCCGTCGGGGTCTGGGTGGGCGTCCCGGTGGGGGTCGGGGTCGCCGTCTGGGTGGGCGTCGCGGTGGCCGTGGGGGAGGCGGTGGCCGTCGGCGTCGGGGTCGGCGTGGGGGTCGCGGTCGGCGACGGGGTGCCGGTGCCGCCGGGGCCGACCAGTGCGACGTCGTCGGCGAGGTAGGCGCTCTGGCCGTACCAGCCGTGCAGGTAGACGGTGACGCTGGTGGCGTTCGCCCCGGTGGTGAAGGTGGTGGACAGCTGGTTCCAGCTGTTCTGGTTCGACCACACGGACGGGTCGGTGCCGCCGGTGCCGCGCGCGCCGAGGTAGACGTACGGGCCCTGGACCCACGCGCTCAGCGTGTAGCTGGTGTTGGGCAGCACGCTGATGGTCTGGGCGCACTCGGCGGTGTCGCCGGCGCCCGGGGTGGCCTGGAGCGCGCCGGTGCCGGAGTGGACCGGGGAGGACACCGTGGTCGCGGCGCCGGTGCAGGTCCAGCCGCCGAGCCCGCCGTCGAAGCCGCCGTTGGCGACCAGGTTGCCGACCGCCGCGCTGGCACCGCCGGCGAAGAGGGCGAGGCCGCCGCCGGCCAGGGCGAGGGCGGTGGCGCCGGCCGCGACGGCCGGGAGGGGGCTGCGCCGGCGCTTGTGCGAAGGCTGGTTCAGCGTACGGGCCATGGGGTGACGCTCCTGGGGGAGGAGCGGCCGCCGCGGTGGGGGGCGCGGCGGCCGCGTGTGGGGGAGGGGAGGTCCGAAGTGAGCCTGCGGGGCGGAGCAGGAGGATCGTTCCGTCCCGGATCAAAAGCTGGACTAGACCATTGCTGGTCGTCAAGCATCGGAAGAACGGCTTACGGTTCCGTTAAGGATTCGGAGACCGTTCCGTGTCCGCGCCCCGGAGGCCCCGCGGCGGCCCCGCACAGGCCCCGCCACCCGTCCGGAGGACCCCCGACACGCCCGTCGGGACAGACTTCGTACAGGACCGTGACCAGACCGCTACCTGCGGCTTTACTGTGCACCTGCGCGCCGGAGTAGGCTGCGCCGGGGGCGGAGACGCACCAGTTGCAACGAGCACGGAGGGGCCGGGAAACATGGGTCTGCGCGATGTCGCCGAACGGACGCCGGGGCTGCGCACCCTGCTCGGCGGGATGTACGGGCTCTACGGGCGACGGGTCGAGGTCCACCTCGCGAGCACCCCGCGCCACATCGGCGTGATCCTGGACGGCAACCGCCGCTGGGCCAAGGCGGCCGGCGGCTCCACCGCGTACGGCCACCAGCGCGGCGCCGACAAGATCAGCGAGTTCCTCGGCTGGTGCGACGAGACCCACGTCAAGGTCGTCACCCTCTGGATGCTCTCCACCGACAACCTGGACCGCCCGGCCGACGAGCTCGTCCCGCTGCTCGGCATCATCGAGGACGCCGTCACCGGCCTGGCCGCCGCCCGCCGCTGGCGGGTCAACCCGGTCGGCGCGCTGGACCTGCTGCCCCAGCACACCGCCGACGTGCTCAAGCGGGCCGCCGACCAGACCGCCGACATCGACGGGATAACGGTCAACGTCGCGGTCGGCTACGGCGGTCGGCACGAGATCGCCGACGCCGTCCGCTCGCTGCTCCAGGAGCAGGCCGGACGCGGCACCTCGATCGAGGAACTGGCCGAGGTCCTGACCGTCGAGCACATCGCCGAGCACCTGTACACCCGCAACCAGCCCGACCCGGACCTGATCATCCGCACCTCGGGCGAGCAGCGGCTGTCCGGCTTCCTGCTCTGGCAGAGCGCGCACAGCGAGTTCTACTTCTGCGAGGCGTACTGGCCGGCCTTCCGCAAGGTCGACTTCCTGCGCGCGCTGCGCGCCTACGAGCAGCGCCACCGGCGGCTGGGGCTGTAGTCCCGGATCGGCCGGTTCCGGCCCGGCGCCCCCGGGCCGGTGCCCCGCGTTCCCGGGGCCGTGTCCCGCGCCCTCGGGGGCGGTGACCCCGCGTCCGGGGGGCCGTCGTCCCAGGTCCGGCCGTCCGGAGGAAATGACCGCCGTAGGCCTGGCCTACCCGGCGCCCGGGCGAGGCCAAACGTTCACCGGCAATGATCCGTCAGTTCGCCGGGGGCGCGAATGCACCGTTCCCCGCCTGGGAATACTCCAGTCAGTCCGGTCCCGAGGCCACCGGGGCAGCGGGGGCCGGCTTGCCGCGGATGACGCAGGGTCATCCGCTCTGGAGGCCTAGTGGTCAGTTCCAAGAGCCGCCGGACACCAGACCGGCGCACGTACGTTCTCGACACCAGCGTGCTCCTGGCGGACCCGCTCGCCATGACCCGCTTCGAGGAGCACGAGGTCGTCCTCCCGGTGGTGGTCGTCACCGAGCTGGAGGCCAAGCGGCACCACCCGGAGCTGGGCTACTTCGCCCGCCAGGCGCTGCGGCTGCTCGACGACTACCGCATCCGGCACGGCCGGCTCGACGAGCCGATCCCGGTCGGCGAGCTCGGCGGCACCATCCGGGTCGAGCTCAACCACTCCGACGTGTCGATACTGCCGGTCGGCTACCGGGCCGGCGGCGGTGAGGCGGACACCCGGATCCTCGCGGTCGCCCGCAACCTCCAGGCCGAGGGCTACGACGTCACCGTCGTGTCCAAGGACCTGCCGCTGCGGATCAAGGCCAGTTCGGTGGGCCTGCTCGCCGAGGAGTACCGGGCCGAGCTGGCGATCACCTCGGGCTGGACGGGCATGACCGAGCTGCACGTCCCGGCCGATCAGGTGGACGCGCTCTTCTCGGTCGGCCACGACGCGGGGGTGGACGTCGACGGGGCCGCCGAGCTGCCGGTCCACACCGGACTGGTGCTGACCTCGGAGCGCGGCCGCGCGCTCGGCCGGGTCACCGGCGACGGCCGGGTGCGGCTGGTGCGCGGGGAGCGCGAGGCGTTCGGGCTGCGCGGGCGCAGCGCCGAGCAGCGGGTGGCGCTGGACCTGCTGCTCGACCCGGAGATCGGGATCGTCTCGATGGGCGGCCGGGCCGGCACCGGGAAGTCGGCGCTGGCGCTGTGCGCGGGGCTGGAAGCGGTGCTGGAGCGGAGGCAGCACCGCAAGGTGATGGTCTTCCGGCCGCTGTACGCGGTCGGCGGGCAGGAGCTGGGCTACCTGCCCGGTTCCGAGGCGGAGAAGATGGGCCCCTGGGCGCAGGCGGTCTTCGACACCCTCTCCGCCGTCACCACCCCGGACGTGATCGAGGAGGTCATCTCCCGCGGGATGCTGGAGGTGCTGCCGCTGACCCACATCCGGGGGCGCTCGCTGCACGACGCCTTCGTGATCGTGGACGAGGCGCAGTCGCTGGAGCGGAACGTCCTGCTGACGGTGCTGTCCCGGATCGGCCAGGGCTCGCGGGTGGTGCTCACCCACGACGTGGCGCAGCGGGACAACCTCCGGGTGGGCCGCTACGACGGCGTGGTGGCGGTGGTGGAGAAGCTGAAGGGTCATCCGCTCTTCGCCCACATCACGCTCACCCGCTCGGAGCGTTCGCCGATCGCGGCGCTGGTCACGGAGATGCTGGAGGACATCCACCCGTGATCCGCCCTCCGAGGGCATAGTCGGACAATACGGTCAACTCATGGCCGGGGGCCCGCTCCTGAGGGAGCGGGCCCCGTCCGTTTCATCACATCGAGTGCTTTCCGTCCGGGGAACTGCCGTGCGGTGAATGTGACATGCGCCACGCGGGCGGGAATTGCGTCGACCGTACCCGGTGCGGCATGGTGAGGGTTCTGTCAGGCCCCGCGTACGGCGCGGCAGGGCTTCCGGCCACCGGAGGTCAGGCCCCGGAAGGTCCACCAACTCCGGTCGGTGGACGCACAATTGAAGAACGTTGAGCCGTACGCCGCCCGATTCCAACGCCTGGTCGACTCACCTCGGCCGGACGCCGGGCCAGCACCTCCCGTGACCAGTGCACCGTGCGGAGGTCAGTGTCAAGGGGCATGTTGCGCCCGTACGGTCACGCGTGGGCGATGCTGGAAGGAATCCATGTGACTCGGATCTCGGTCCGGGGAGTCGCTGTGGCCTCCGCCACCGCCGTCACCGCTGTCGGTGCCGTCGTGGGCATGGCCTCGGGCAGCGAGGGCAAGACGACGCAGACGGTCGACGTCGCGGGCGCGACCCTGCTTGCCGAAGTCCCCTCTGGCGCCCAGGCGCAGACCATCAGTGACAACATCGGCCAGCAGGCATCCGCCCAGCAGGCCTCCGCCGACGCCGCCGCCAAGGCCGCCGCGGAGCAGAAGGCCGCCGAGGAGGCCGCGCGCCAGCAGGCCGCCGCGGACGCCCAGGCGAAGGCCGACGCCCAGGCCAAGGCCGACGCGGAGAAGGCCGCCAAGGCCGCGGACGACAAGCGCAAGGCCGACGAGGCCGCCGCGAACCGTTCCAAGTCCCGCTCCGCGATGAGCGCGGTGGAGGACAGCGCGCCGCCCGTCTCGGTCAGCCCCGGCTCGGTCCAGGACCTGGCCCGGCAGATCGTCGGCAACGACGCGCAGTTCCAGTGCTTCAGCCAGATCGTGAAGCGCGAGAGCGGCTGGGACTACACCGCGACCAACAAGAGCTCCGGTGCCTACGGTCTGGTCCAGGCGCTGCCCGGCACCAAGATGGCCTCGGCCGGTGCCGACTGGCGCACCAACCCGGCCACCCAGATCAAGTGGGGCGTCGGCTACATGAACTCCCGCTACGGCAGCCCCTGCGGTGCGTGGTCGTTCTGGCAGGCGCACAACTGGTACTAGGAAACGGCTGCCGCTCCGGCGGCGCGGTTCCACCCGGCCCCCGGCCGTTCGCCCTCCTCGGG
>NZ_JBHVEU010000400.1:0-8321 GCF_042802075.1 Kitasatospora sp. NPDC057518 | reverse complement strand
GCTCAGCGTCGCCGCCCGCCGGGGCATAGACGCGACCGCCTCGGACCCGGCCGGACCGCCGAGCTCGCACAGCCCTCGCCGCCTGCGCACTCGGCGCCGCCTCCCTCCCCAAGCCCCTCCGCGACCAGCTGGAGGCCGCCCTCGCCGACGCCCGGGCGGTGCTCGAAGCCTCCCCTCCGGGCCCGGACCCGGTCCCGTCGGAAGGCGGCCCGTTCGGACCTCCCGCCCCGGCAGCAGGCAGCTGAACCGCGCGCGCCCTGACCGGCGCGCGTCGTGCGGACGGGGGTACAACGGCTGCGGCCGGGAGCGCGGGAAGCCAGGATCGAGCCATGGCCATTCGCTTGGGACTCGGGCTGCCGCAGATGAAGTGGTACGACCTCGCGCGTGCTCCGGCAGCGGTGGCACGGGCGGCGGAGCGGATCGGCTACGACAGCCTGTGGGTCTTCGAGCGGGTGCTGGTCCCCGAGCGGCCGCGGCAGGGCCTGTACGACGTGCCGGGGCTGGCCTGGCCGGACTCCTACCGGTCCGTCGCCCATCCGCTGGTGGTGCTCTCGCTCGCCGCCGCGGCGACGGAGCGGGCCCGGCTCGGCAGCAGCGTCCTGGTCGCGCCCCTGCACGGGCCTTTCCAGCTGGCCCGCGCCCTCGCGACGCTGGACGCGGCGAGCGGCGGCCGCGTGGTCGCGGGGCTGGGGACGGGCTGGTCGCTGGACGAGCACGCGGCGGCCGGGCACGCTCCCTTCGAGGAGCGCGGAGCCGTCCTGGACGAACTGCTGGACGTCTGCGCGGCGGTGTGGGGCCCCGACCCCGTGTCGTACCGGGGCAGGCACGCCCTGATCGACGAGGCGGAGGTCGGGCCGAAGCCCGTACGCCCCGTGCCCGTCTACCTGGCGGCGTCCGGCGGCAATGCCCTGGACCGGGTCGCCCGCCGCGCCGACGGCTGGCTGCCGACAGGCATGACGCCCGGGCAACTGGCCGTCCTGCGGCGTGAGATCGGCGAGCGGGCAGCGTTGTACGGCCGCGATGCGGGCGCGATCCAGGTCTGCGCGAGGGCGAACGTCCGGATCACCGAGGCCCCGGTGCGCGATGCCGAGCGGAAGCCCTTCGTCGGCACGGTCGAGCAGATCGTCCAGGACACGGCCAGCTACGCGGCCGCGGGGGCTGACGAGGTGCTGCTCGACCTCCAGACAAACGCGCGGGACGCCGACGAACTCGCCGATCTGGCGGCCCGGGTGCACGCGGACATCCGCGGCGCGGGGATCTGAGACCCCTGGAAGCCGCCGTCGCCCCTCCGTCAGCGGCTCACCGGACGCCTTCCCAGAGCGACCGCTCCCGGCCGCCCGGGTCCTGCCTCAGCCGGAAGGCGTCACCGGTCAGGTGCAGCACCGAACGGTCCGGGCCGTAGGGCGGCCAGTCGGGCTCCGGCCGTCCCTCGCGGGCGAAGGCGAGCCAGGCGGCGCGCATCCGGTCGGACAGCTCCTTCGGAGGCTCCGCCCCGAGGAGCGGGTCGGTGGTTCCGAAGACCAGGCCGATCTCCGCCATGTGGCAGGCGCCCAGCCGGCCGTCCAAGGCGGGCGAGGGGTGGGCGAACTCGTAGACGAAGGTCCGTGCGCCCAGGGCGGCACGGGCCTCCGCCACGCGGACGGCCGGGATGCGGTAGGAGTGGTCGGTCATCACGGCCGAGAACAGGTCCCCGGGCGTGGCCTCCGGGCGGTCGGCCCGGTAGGCGGCGACCGCCTGCGCGGCGTCGAGCCCGAACGAGGCCAGGAATCCGCGCAGGACCTCGTCCGTGATGCGGTCGGCCATGCCCAACGCGACGAGGAAGAGCCGGAATTCGTCGGTGGTCGTACCGGTGAGCAGGTCGATGTCGCGGCCCGCCCCGGCCGCGACGGCGTCGACGGGCCGGGCGCGCAGGGTCGTCCCGTCGACCACCGGCAGCACCGTGGTACCGCCGCCGGCGGACTCGCCCCATCGACCCGGGGCCGTGGCCCGGGCCATCTCCTGGCCGAGGGCGGCGTTGGCGGCGATCAGCCGTTCCGGGGGCACGGCTGCCAGGGCCTCCGTGGTGTGCTCGACCCCGGCGATGGCGGCCAGCCGCTCGGTGATCCGACGCCCGGTCTCCAGGGAGTGGCAGTGGTGCCCGGCGCCGCTCTGGGTGATCGCGCGGTGGAACAGCCCCTCGGCCCGCTCCATGGTCATCAGCGCCGTGATGCTGATGGCTCCGGCCGACTGGCCGAACACCGTGACGTTGTCCGGATCGCCGCCGAACGCCGCGATGTTGTCACGGACCCACTCCAGGGCGGCTATCTGGTCCAGCAGGCCGAGGTTGGCCGTTCCGTCGGGCAGCAGCAGGAAGCCCTCGGCGCCCAGCCGGTAGTTGAGCGTGACGCACACCGCGCCGTCCGCGGCGAGCCGGGTGCCGTCGTAGCCGGGCAGCGAGCCGGATCCGTTGCGGAACGCCCCGCCGTGGATCCAGACCAGGACCGGAAGACGACCGGCGGCACGCCCAGGTGCGGGGGACCACACATTGAGGTTGAGACAGTCCTCCCCCGTCTCCACGGGCTCCACCAGGAGTTCGGCCATGGCGGAGGAATAGCCGGGCTGCGGCGCGGCCTGCCCCGGGCGGCCGCAGTCGCGCTCCCCCGCCCAGGGCTCGGGCGGCCGCGCCGGACGGAACCGGCGCGGCCCGAATGGCGGCGCCGCGTACGGGATTCCCAGGAAGGCCGCGACGCCTTCGCGCTCCTGGCCCCGCACCTTGCCGTACGCGGTGGAGACGGTCACGCTCGCCAAAGCAGTACCTCGCATGATGGTCGATCAGCCGACGCGTCACTCCACCACGGAACGCCCGGGAAGCGCCAAGGGATTTAGCCCCAGGTGAAGGCGCCGCAGGGAGCCGGCGGGTCCTCCGGGAGGAAGTGGGGCGGCGCGTACTGGCAGCCCCAGGGCCCGCAGTCCTGGCCAGGGACCGCGAACGTACCGGTGGCCCTGGTCGGCGCGGCCGCGGCCGGCCCGGCGGACGCCCGGGGCGCGGGAGCTGCCTGGGCCGGGACGGGAGCGCCCAAGAGGGACAGCGCCAGCACCAGCGGGGCGGAGGAGACGAGGCAGGGGACGCTTCTGCGCATGGGAGCCTTCCTTCGGCCCGGCACCGGGTGACGCGCCGGGCGGCGAGCGGCCGTCCCCCGCCGGGCCCGTTGCCCGGGGACACCCGCTCCGGTGCCCTCCTTTCTCCCCAGGCTCGGGAGCCCTGCACGCCCGACGCAACTCGAACAGATGAACCCGCTGCGCCCGCGCCCCCTCGCGCGAGCCGGGGAAAAGCCGGTCGCCCACTTCCCCGCCACCCGGTACCGCCCCGGGCCGCCGCGCGAGCAGTCCACCCGGCACGGACACCAGGACAGCAGCTCCAAGGGGGCCCAGTCGGGGCCAGACGTGTGCCCGGCCGCCCGCCGAGCAGCCACCCGAAACCTCGTGGCCATCCCGCCCGCCCGCTGTGAAACTGGCCCGATGGAAGAAGCGCCCACCGCACCGACGCCCGTCGTCCTCGGCATCGACGACCTGCGACCGCTCCCCGGCGCCACACGGATCGCCCGCACCAGCCGCGAAGGCACCCGGCTCCTGGAGGAGCACCGCGACGGCTTCATCGACGAACTCTGGCTCGACCACGACCTCGGCGGCGACGACACCGTCATGCCCGTGGTGGCCCTCCTGGAAGAAGCGGCCTTCGAGGGACGGCCCTTCCGGATCGGAACGGTCTACGTCCACAGCGCCAACCCCGTCGGCTCCGCCTCCGTCGTCCGGTCGCTCACGCGCTGGAACTACCGCGTCCGGCGGGCGTCGGCCCAGGATCCGGCCGCGCCCACGACCCGTCGACCGAGACGCTAGTGTGTGCGGATGAGTGAGGAGCCGCAACCGCAGGTGTTCTCGAACCTTTGGGCTGACGCCGGCGGTCCCGGCGGCCACGGTTCGCCCCGCGATCGCTGCACGTGCGTCGAGCACGTCCGTACCAGGCCGCAGGGGCCGACCCGCTTCCACCGGGAACGCCAGGACACCACCGCACCGGGATGGATCCGCCTTCTCGAACTGGTCGAAGAGGCGGCGGCCGACGGACGTGAGGTCTTCAAGCCGCTCGTGGACCTCACGGCGGAACAGCGGCGCCAGGTCGTCACGCTCCCGCCGACCATCGCCAAGCTCACCTCGGTCAAGCACCTCGTGCTGTACGGCAGCAACCTGGTGCGCATCCCGCCCGAGATCGGCGCGATGCGCGGCCTTGAGGAGTTCACCCCGTACACCTCCTACCGCCTGCACTGGTTCCCGTACGAGATCACCCGGTGTGCCAACCTGCGTCGCAGTACGGTGAGCACCCGGGCCGTGTACGGGAACTACAAGCGGCGGCCGCCCTTCCCGCAGCTGCCGGCGGCGACCGCCGCCCGGGGCGTCGACGTCGAGGACCTCGACCCCGGTGTGTGGGGTGCCTCGGCGATCCGTACGTGCAGCGTCTGCGACCGGCACGTCGAGGGCGTGAACCTCCGTCAGGCCTGGATCTCGCTGTGGACGTCGGGCGCCGACGTCCTGCCGCTGCTGGTCAACGCCTGTTCGACGGCGTGCATCGACGCGCTGCCGGTGCCGGCCGAGGGCTACGTCCAGGTGCCGCACGCCGGCGGGCCGGGTGTCGAGCAGCCGACGGCCGGCCGTCGGCCTCGCTGACGCGGTGCGGCCACGACCGCCGGGGGCGGGGCCCACGACGCAAGGTACGGTCCGTCACATGTCGAAACACGGACGACGGATCCGCCTGACCGCCGGGGCTGCCATAGCCTTGCTCGGTGGCGGGTTCGCGATCAACGCCTGGATGAACCGGGTCCCGGAAACCAGGGTCTACGAGGGCACCGTGGCCGGCAAGCCGCTGCTGGTCGGCTCGGACGGCCGGACCCTGACACTGAGCATCGGGTGGGGTTGTGAGAAGCAGCCCGAACTCGTGGCCCGCGAGTCCGCCGACGCGGTGAAGGTCTCCCTGCGGCACACAGTCCCCCCGGGGTTCTGCGACCCGGGTGGCATCGGACAGATCACGACCCACCTGAACAGACCGCTCGGGACCAGGGCTCTGAACGACGCCACCGGCAAGCCCGCCGTCCACTTCGACGAGCGCGACCTCCTGCGGCCCGTGTTCCTGCCGGAGAACTACTCCCCCTATCCCGCGGGCAGGATGGTCCACCTGCCCGGTCTGGCCCCGCTCCCGACCGACACTCCGGCCTGGGCCAGCGGGTACCGACTGGGGACGGGCCCTGAACAAGGCAATCTGATCATCAGCCAGACCCTCCGGAACAGCACACCACCGGAGGGCCGGGCCGCCCTGGTCAAGGGCCACCCCGCGGCCATCACGCAATCCGATCCGAACGGCGGGCCCCGTTCGCTGACATGGTCGGACGGGACCTACACCTTCGTCGTCACGACCGGTGCTCCCCCGCGGCTCTCGGACGAGGAACTCGTCCGCGTCGCCGAGAATCTGCGGTGACCGACACCACGACGACGTCCGGCGGCTGTCCATCAGGCTGCCCCGGCGGAGTCTCGGCCGCTCCTGCGCCGGTCAGGGCGGAGAGCCTTCATCGAGCCAGACGCCCCCGACCCCGGGCATTGCCGGGGGCGGGGGCGTCGGGTGCGGGGTGGGAGCGGGTCAGCTGCGGGTGACCACGAGCTGGCTCGAGCCGTCCGGCAGGCCCGCGATGGCGGCGCGCTGGGCCGGGAAGGTGCTCGCGCCGTACGGGCCCTGGACGGCGGCGAAGCCGGACCAGGAGCCGTTGGAGAAGCGGGTCTCGTGGTAGACGTTGCCGTCGCCGCCGACCACCGCCACCTGGGACGAACCGTCCGGCAGGCCGGCGATGCCGACCGTCCGCGCGGCCATGGTGGGCGTGCCGACGCCGGGGAGCGCGGCGAAGCCGGACCAGGTGCCGTCGGCGAAGCGGGTCTGGTGGTAGACGTTGCCGTCGTTGCCGATCGCCAGGACCTGCGAGGAACCGTCCGACAGGCCCGTGATGGCCACCCGGCCGGCCGCCATCCGCGAGCTGTTCACCCCGGGGAGCGGGGCGAAGCCGCTCCAACTGCCGTTGGAGAAGCGGGTCTCGTGGTAGACGTTGCCGTCGTTGCCGATCGCCAGGACCTGGGCGGAGCCGTCGGGCAGGCCGGCGATGGCGACGTCCCCGGCCGCCATGGTCGGGGTGCCGACGCCGGGGAGCGGGGCGAAGCCGGACCAGTTGCCGTCGGAGAGGCGGATCCGGTGGTAGACGTTGCCGTCACTGCCGACGGTCAGCACCTGCGAGGAGCCGTCCGGCAGGCCCGCGATGGCGGCCCGGCGGGCCTGGGTGGCGGGCGTGCCGTCGTCGGGGAGCGCGGCGAAGCCGCTCCAGCTGCCGTTCGCGGCGCGGACCCCGTGGTAGAGCCGGCCGTCCAGGCCGATGCCCAGCTCCTGCGAGGAGCCTCCCGGCAGCCCGGCGATCGCGGCCTCCGAGCCGCGGAAGACGCCCGCCCCGCCCGTCAGCGGGCTGAAGCCGGGCCAGGCGCCCGAGCTCTGGCGCACGCCGAGGAAGAGCGCGGAGGACAGGGAGGGCGGGGCGCTGGTGAGCTGGATGTCGACGTAGTCCTGGTCGATCGCTATGGAGTAGCCGCCCCAGCTCTCCGGGTTCGCCGGCGAGGCGTACTGGTGGGCGCGCTGGTGGTTGGACCAGTAGCCGGCCGGTATCGACGGGTCGGCGGTGTCCTCCTTGCCGTTCCAGTTGGCGCTGAAGACGGCGTCGGGCATGGTGTAGGCGCTGTTGCCGGCGTTGGCGGCGAGGTCCTTCATGCCGGACGAGGAGCTGCTGTAGACACCGGAGTTGTAGCCCCAGGCGTGCAGTTCGTTGGTCCAGGCGGTGAGGAAGGCGAGCACCGTGGCCGAGTACTGCGGGGTGGTGTAGCCCTCCATGTCGTAGTAGAGGAGCGTGCCGGGGCCGAAGCCGAGGGCCTGGGCCTGGGCCACCGCGTCGTCGGCGGCGTTGGCGCCCTCGGTGGCGGGGTAGGCGATCTTCGGGGCCTGCACACCGACGTACAGCGGCATGAAGGACCAGCCCGCGGACTGCTGCTGCTGGACCCAGGAGGACGTCAGGTTCGGCTGGGCGCAGCCCCGCCTGACACCGCCGATGTAGATGCCGACCGCCCGGTACGGGGAGGAGTTCATCCACGCGTTCATCGCGGCGCTGGAGGGCGCCGTGCAGGCGTCGAAGCCCTTGCCGGTGTAGTTCGTCGCCGACGCGGGCACCTGGGCCGCGGCGGCCATCGGTGCGGCCATGGCCCGGCTGGACGGCGCGGCGGCGGACTTGGGCGCGGCGGACTTCGCGGCGGGGGCCGTCGGGGCTGCGGCGGGCGCCGGCTCCGGTCGGTGTTCCGGCGCGGGGGTGAGCCCGGCACTGGTGATGATCCGGCGCACCAGCGGCTGGTCCGTGTCGTACGTACCGGTCACCGCGACGACGCCGTCCTCCGCGCGGATCGTCTGCGCGACCGGGTTGGAGCCCTCCCGGTCGGGCGCGGCGCCGGCGGCGGGCTCGACCAGCAGGGCCTCGGAGCGGCCGGTCAACCGCGGCGGGCAGACCTGCTGTTCGCCCGGGTGGCCGAGGTACACCGCGTGCTGGTCGAAGCGGACGCAGGCCTGCGGGTCCGCGGCCAGGTCGACGACCGGCCAGGCCGTGGGCACCTGGAAGACGCGGCCCTGGTAGGTCACCTTCTTGGTGTCCGGGCTTCCGGCGGGGGCGGCTACGGCGGAGCCGGCGGCGGGCGCCGCCATGAGGACGGCCGCCGCGACGACCGCGGCGCTCCGGAGCGCTGTCATACGGGTCTTCACCCAGATATCTCCTGACACGACGAAAGGCCGCACGCCGACAGGTCGGCCGCGCGGCACGGGCACGTCACCCTATCCGCGCCCTCGGACAGGCGGTGTCGCAGGCCCCTCCGGTCCGGCCGACCGTCCGTCGGCCGTCGCCCCGGGGCCCGCTCCCGCGCGTCGGGTCAGCCCGGCGGACAGGACGCGTTCTGTTCTCAACTCCGGTCGTGTGTGGGACCGTTGGCAGCTGGCGTCGTCACGGAGAGACCCGGATCGCGGGGGAACGGGGTGGTGGACATGACGGACCGGCCGGGCCCGTACGGACCGAACCGCCGGGGCCTGCTCGCCTCGGCCGGCGCCCTGCTGGCCGGCGGCGCGGCCTCGGGCCTGCCGGGGGCCGCGGGGTCCGCCGGAGGAGCCGCTCCGGCGGAGGCCCCGGGCCGGAGCTCGGCGGTGATCCGGCGGGGCGACCCCCGGTACGCGC
>NZ_JBHVEU010000399.1:0-8324 GCF_042802075.1 Kitasatospora sp. NPDC057518 | reverse complement strand
ACCGCCGGGGCGTCCTCGACGCCGAGGCGGCCGTCGCCCTCCTCGACACCGCCGTCCGGGCCGCCCGACCAGCGGACGGGCGCGTCGCCATCGACGCGGAGGGCGGCCGGCGCACCGCGAGACTCTGCGGCCACCTCCCTCTGGCACTGAGGCTCGCCGCCGCCCAACTGATCCTCGACCAGCACCTCGGGGCGGCCGAACTCGCCGACGACCTGGCCGGGGGTACGGGCCGCCTCGACCTCCTGCACGACGGCGAGACCGGCATCCGCCTCACCCTGGACCGCTCCTACCGTCGCCTCACCCCCGCGCAGGCCGAGCTCTTCCGGTTCCTCCCGGTCTGCGTCGGAAGCGACGTCTCGACCGAAGCCGGGGCGGCGCTCATCGGAAGGACGGTCCGCGAGACCCGGCCCCTGTTCGCCCAACTGGTCGGCGCCGCACTGATCGAGCAGAGCCCGTCGAAGGGCCGGTGGTACCTGCACGACCTGGTCCGGCTCTACGCCCTGGAACAGCTGGGGAAGGACCCGGAGCTGGGGGCGCGCGGGCTGAGCCGGTTGACGGAGTACTACGTGACGACCGCCCACGCCGCCAACCGGCGGGCCGCGTCATCGCCCGGGCGCTCGGACGCCGGCCCATTCCCGGAACGGGCCGCCGCACTGGCCTGGCTGGACCGCGAGCGCGCCAACATGGTGGCCATGATCCTGGGGCTGGCAGAGGTCGGAATCCACCGAGGGGTCGCGCGCCTCTCGCCCGTGGTGGTGCCGGGGCTGATCCACGGCGGCAGGGCCGATCTGGCGATCGCCGTCACGGAGGCGGCACTGAGGGCGGCCGACTCCATGGGGACCAGCGACGTCGAAGCGGAGGTCTGGAACAACCACGGGATCTCGCTCGGCCTCGCGAGCCGTTGCGAGGAGGCGGTGGAAGCCCATCGACGTGCCCTCGCCGTCGCGCGCAGCCGTCGTGACCGGGAGGGTGAGACGATCGCGCTGCTCAACCTCGGCGAGCGGCTGAGGGTCATGGGCCGCCTCGATGAAGCACTCGAGTTCCTCGAACGCGCCTGTGTGCTCTGCGAGGAGTGCGACGACCGGTTCTGCCAGGCCATGGCCTGGGAGAGCACGGGATCAGCTCTCCGGGCACTGGACCGGAACGACGAGGCGGCCCGGGCGCAGGGGCAGGCCCGCGGGATCTTCCGGGCCCTCGGGGTGGAGCGGGCGGACGCCAGGTGGCTGCGGGCCCCCGACACCACCCGGGCCGCCGCAGTGTGGATCCACGCATGACGGCCCACCGCCGAGCGGCCCGCGGCTACCGGCCGGTATGGTCGGGGATGGAACAGGCGGTCACCTGCCGGTACAGGCAGACAGAGCAGAGGACGGGTGCGGCAAGCAGATGGAGTTCCGTGAAGACATCCTGGGTGCCCCCTACGAGGCCGCCGAGCTGACGCTGCGGCCGGACGACGAGGGGCCGGTGTGCGCGACCCTCGTCCGGCGGCCGGTGCCCGGGGCGGAGCGCGCCGTGCTCTACATCCACGGGTACAACGACTACTTCTTCCAGACCAACCTCGCCGACCACTACGCCGCGCTCGGCTTCTCCTTCTACGCCCTCGACCTGCGCAAGTACGGCCGCTCCCTGCGCCCGCACCAGTCGCCGAACTTCGTCCGCGACCTTGCCGAGTACGACGAGGAGATCGACGAGGCGGTCCGGATCATCCGTGAAGTGGACGGGCACCGGCAGCTGCTGCTGAACGGGCACTCCACCGGCGGGCTGATCGGCGCGCTGTGGGCCGCCCGGCGCGCCGGGCGCGGCCTGGTGGACGGGCTGTTCCTCAACTCGCCGTTCCTGTCGATGCCGGCCGGGCCCGCCGTCCGCACCCTCGGCGGCCCCGCCGTCACGGCGCTCGGGCGGCTGGCGCCGACCCGCGTCCTGCCGTCCGCGCTCAACCCGCACTACACCCACAGCCTGCACAAGGACCACCAGGGCGAGTGGGACTTCGACCTCACCCTCAAGCGCCCCGAGAGCTTCCCGCTGTACGCGGGCTGGCTGTCCGCGATCCACCAGGGCCACCGGCGGCTGCACCGGGGACTGGGCATCGACGTGCCGGTGCTGCTGATGGCCTCGACCCGCTCCATCTCCACCACCAAGTGGCACAGCGCGCTGCACCACGCCGACGCCGTGCTGCGCGCCGACGACATCGCCGCGCAGGGGCCGCGGCTGGGCCGGCACGTCACCATCGTGCGGATCAAGGGCGGCATGCACGACCTGGTGCTCTCCGGGGAGGCCGCGCGTACCGAGGTGTTCGCCGAGCTGGACCACTGGCTCGCCGCGTACCTCGACGTCGAGCCCGTCGGAGAGCACGCGTGACCTCCGAGCACGACTGGCACGACGGGCACGATTCGCGGGACGAGGACGACGAGCCGGTACCGGTCGGCCGCCGGACCGACCTGGGCTTCGCCAAGCTCATGCCCGACCTCGACCGGGACAGCGGCTGGCTGCTCACCCTGGACGGCACCCCGCAGTCCTACGTCGACCTCGCCGACCCCACCCACCTGGAGTTCGAGTACACCCGGCGCCTCGGCCACCTCGCCGACGCCCTCGCCCCCGCCGGGCAGCCGCTGGACGCGCTGCACCTCGGCGGCGGCGCGCTCACCCTGCCCCGCTACCTGGCCGCCACCCGGTCTGGCTCGCGGCAGCGGGTGGTGGAGGTCGACGGGCCGCTGCTGGAACTGGTCGCCGAACACCTGCCCTGGCAGGGCCCCGGCGCGGACATCACCGCGACCGTCGGCGACGCCCGGGCAGCCCTCGCCGAGACCCCGGCCGGCTCGCAGGACCTGGTGATCGCCGACGTCTTCCACGGCTCGCGCACCCCGGCCCACCTCACCTCGGTGGAGTTCCTGCGCCTGGCGGCCGCCGCGCTGCGCCCCGGCGGCTGCTACGCGGCGAACCTGGCGGACGGCCCGCCGCTGGCCTTCGCCAAGGCGCAGGCGGCGACGGTGCGCGCGGTGTTCCCGTACGTCTGCCTGGTGGCGGAGGCACCGGTGCTGCGCGGCCGCCGGTACGGCAACATCCTGCTGGCCGGCTCGACCGCGCCGCTGCCGGTGGCCGAGCTGACCCGGCTGCTCGCGGGCGACATCTTCCCGGCCCGGCTCACCGACGGGGATGACCTGGCCGCCCTGGTCGGCCGGACCGCCCCGGTCACCGACGCCGAGGCCACCGACTCCCCGCCCCCGCCGGACGGCGCCTTCAGCATCGGCTGAACCCTCGGCCCCCTCGCGGCCCCCGGCGCGGAAATCCGCTGGTCCGTCCCCGTCCCCGTCCCCGCCGGTAGCCTGCGGGGACGATCAAGGGAGGTGAGCCGGTGCGACCGCTGCTCCTGCTGGACGTCGACGGACCGCTCAACCCGTGTGCGGCGAAGCCCTACCGGCGGCCCGAGGGCTACCGGACCCACCGGCTGACGACACCACGCTGGGAAGCGGCCGAGCGCCGCCGACTCACCGCCTGGGGCCTTCCACACAAGGCCCCGAAGCCCCTGCGGGTCTGGCTCAACCCGGCCCACGGCCCGGCCCTCGCCGCGCTGCCCTTCGACCTGGCATGGGCGACGACGTGGCAAGAGGAGGCCAACACCTTCATCGCCCCCCTGCTCGGGCTGCCCGCCCTGCCGTTCATCCCCTGGTCCGAGCCACGGCCCGAGCCGGACGACGGCGTGTTCTGGAAGACCCCACAGATCGTCACCTGGGCGCAGGGCCGCCCGTTCGCCTGGGTCGACGACCTGATCACGGACGCCGACCGCACCTGGGTCGAAACCCACCACCCGGCCCCGGCACTCCTCCACCACATCGACCCGAAAGCCGGCCTGACGGCGGAGGACTTCGCCCTCCTGGCGGACTGGTCGAACGGGCTGGGCTGACCGCCGGCCCCGCCACGGCCTCCTGGCGCAGAACGGGGACAGGGACGGGGTCTGCCGCGGGGGCGGTCAGGGGCGGTCGAGCAGTAGCTCCACCCTGTCGAGTGCGGCCTGCGTGGACTCGATCAACTCGCTGTCCCCCTTGGCGATCCGCAGTCGCAGTGCCTCCTGCAGATGGGTCCGGGCCTGCGCGAGGTCACCGTGTTCCATCAGGTGTTTGCCGGTGTGCTGGAGTGCGAAGTCCAGGAGTTCCGGGTGCCGGGTTCGCGCGGTGTCCAGCGCGCTGCGGTAGAGCGCGTCCGCGGTCCGCACGTCACCGGCGTAGCGGTGCGCGTCGGCGAGGTTGAGTCCGGTGGCGACGACGGCCCGGGTGTTGCCCGTCTCCGTGGCGAGGTCGAGTGACTGGCGGAGGAGTGTACGGGCCTCCTCGTGGTGGCCCAGGCACAGGTGGCCGATGCCGATCCACCTGGTCAGGAGGCAGGCACGGGCGGGGTCGGTCCCCTCGGGCAGAGCCCGGAGTTCCTCGTGGAGCCGGCCGACTGAGGTGGTCAGCTCGTTCCGGTCGGTGGGGACCATCCGCAGGTCGTCGTCGTGAGTGATGAGGTGCTCGAGCACGTGGCCCTCCGTCGTTCGGTTCTCCACCCCGTGGGGTGAGAAGTGCCCACGTAGGAGAACGAGTTCGCGCGCTCCAGGTCGCCTGGATGGCCCGGTCGATGGTTGGCGTCGTAGAGCTCCGCCGGTCGGTCAGTCGGCGCGTCGGCGGGAGGGGAGGTGCGGACGGGGTGTCAGAATCGGCGGGTTCATGCCCATGACGGGAACACGGCGGGAACGCGACGGAACGCGACGGAACGCGACGGAACGCGTCGGACCGCGACGGGACCACGTCCGAAGGAGCGAGCGATGAGTGGCGGCGGGGAGCGGCCGGAGCTGGGGCAGGTACCGGAGACGGCGCTGTGGACGCTGTGGCACCGGGCGGTGGAGGCGCGGCGGCCGGACACCGTGCTGCCGGACCCGAAGGCGGTCGAGCTGGTGGAGCGGATCGACTACCCGTTCGCGGCGCGGTTCGGGGAGAACGCTCTGGTGAGCCAGCTCCAGGCGCTGCGGGCCGCCTGCTTCGACCGCGAGGTGGCGGACTTCCTGACCCGCTGCCCGCGCGGCACCGTGGTCGGGCTCGGGGACGGCCTGGAGACCCAGGCCTGGCGGGTCGACAACGGGCGGGCGAGCTGGCTGTCGGTGGACCTGCCGGAGACGGTCGCGCTGCGGCGGCGGCTGCTGCCGCCGGACGAGCGGCACCGGATCGTCGCCCACTCGGCCACCGATCCGGGCTGGATGGACGAGGTGGACCCGTCGAACGGGGTGCTGATCAGCACCGAGGGCCTGCTGATGTACCTGCGGCCGCAGGAGGTCCGCGCGCTGATCGCGGCCTGCGCCGAGCGCTTCCCGGGCGGGGCGATGGTGCTGGACGCGGTGCCGCGCTGGTTCAGCCGGCGGGCCGTCGAGGGCAAGCTGCGGGACCGGTACTACCAGGCGCCGCCGATGCCGTTCGGGATGGACGCGGACGAGCGCGGCGAGCTGGCCACCGCGCACCCGGGGGTCACCGACGTGCGCGAGGTGTACCCGGAGGGCGGGCGGTGGCCGGTGAGCGCCCTGCTGCCGTTCGCGCGCCGGATCAAGCAGCGCCCGTCCGTGGTCGCACTGCTTTTTGCCGAATCTTGAAGAAACGGTGGTCGAGCTGGAACCATGGCGCGGGGGCGTACGTCGTAACCACGGGTGATCGGCCGGGGGGACAGGCCGCCCGGCACGTTAGGCTCGTTTCCGGGGGAGCGGCCTGGGTGCCGCCATCGGACGAACTGCCGGGACGGGCACGCGGCTCCAGGGGGAGCGCGGCCGGTCCCGTCCTGCCACGGAGGGACTGGCCTTGCACATCGACGCCTGGATCGAGGGGATTCCGCCGACAGCGGTGTACGCCGTGGTCGGTCTGATCATCGGGCTGGAGTCGCTGGGCATTCCGCTGCCCGGCGAGATTGCCCTGGTCACGGCGTCCCTGATGGCGGTCAAGGGTGTGGTGAGCCCGTGGGGCGTCGCCATCTGCGCGATCGCCGGCGCGATCATCGGCGACTCGATCGGCTACTCGATCGGGCGCAAGGGAGGCAAGCCGCTCTTCGAGAAGCTGGGACGCAAGTTCCCCAAGCACTTCGGGCCCTCCCACCTGGCCACCGCCGAGCGCTCCTTCCAGAAGTGGGGCATGTGGGCGGTCTTCTTCGGCCGGTTCATCGCCCTGCTGCGCATCTTCGCCGGTCCGCTCGCGGGCGCGCTGAAGATGCCGTACTGGAAGTTCCTGATCGCCAACGTGCTGGGCGGCGTGGTCTGGGCCGGCGGTACGACGCTGCTGGTCTACAAGGTCGGCAAGAGCATCGAGCCCTGGCTGGCCCGGTTCTCCTGGGCGGGCCTGGGGGCGGCCCTGGTGATCGGCCTGCTCTCGGCCTGGATCATGAAGCGCCGCGCCGCCAAGACGCACGCCAAGATCGAGGCGGAGGAGGCCGCCAAGGCCGCCGCCGCGGCCAAGGAGCCGGTCGCCGACTGACCTCCCGTACGGCCGGTCGTCCGACCGGCCGTCCACAACCACCGTCGTGGTGCCCTCGGGCCCTCGGAGTAGCATCGGCCGGGTAGCTGCCGATCTTGCACTCTGGAGGGCCCGATGTCTTCGCAGCCGACCTGGGACGCCGTGGACGCCTACTTCTCCGAGCAGCTGGTCGGGCACGACCCGGTGCTGGAGGGCGCCACCGCCGCCGCCGACGCGGCCGGGCTGCCGAAGATCGCGGTCGCCCCCAACCAGGGCAAGCTGCTCCACCTGCTGGCACTGACCCAGGGCGCGAAGCGGATCCTGGAGGTCGGCACGCTCGGCGGCTACAGCGCGATCTGGCTGGCCCGGGCGCTGCCCGCGGACGGCACCCTGCTCACCCTGGAGCTGGACCCCCGGCACGCCGAGGTCGCCCGGGGCAACCTGGCGGCCGCCGGCCTGGCCGGGGTCGCCGAGGTACGGGTCGGCCGGGCCGCCGACTCGCTGGCCGCGCTGGTCGAGCAGGGCGTGGAGCCCTTCGACCTGGTCTTCATCGACGCCGACAAGCCGAGCAACCCGGAGTACTTCCGCCGGGCGCTCCAGCTGACCAGGCCCGGCTCGCTGATCATCGTCGACAACGTGGTGCGCGGTGGCGCGGTCGCCGACGCGGACAGCACCGACCCGGCGGTGGTCGGCACCCGGGCGCTGCACGAGCTGATCGCGGCCGAGCCGACGGTCACCGCGACCTCGGTGCAGACGGTCGGCAGCAAGGGCTACGACGGCTTCACGCTGGCCCGCGTCCGGGGCTGAACCAGGGCGCGCGCCGCGAATCACGCGCCGCGAGCACGCGGCGGCGTCGCGACGGAACACGACGGAACACGAAGGAAACGGAGACATCGTGCGGATCGGACTGCTGGGAACCGGCCCCTGGGCGGAGCGGGTGCACGCGCCTGTCCTGGCCGAGCACCCCGGGCTGGAGTTCACCGGCGTCTGGGGCCGCCGACCGGAGGCGGCCGAGGCGCTGGGCGCCGCGCACGGCGTGCCCGGGTACGCGGACCTGGACCGGCTGCTGGCCGAGGTGGACGCGGTCTCCATCGCGCTGCCCCCGACCGTGCAGGCGGGCCTCGCCGTGCGGGCCGCCGAGGCGGGCTGCCACCTGCTGCTGGACAAGCCGGTCGCGCTGACGGTGCCGGACGCCGAGGCCGTGGCCGAGGCGGTGCGCGAGCACAAGGTCGCCTCGGTGGTCTTCTTCACCGTGCGCTTCGGCGGCGAGCAGATCCCGTGGATCGAGCGGCAGGCGGAGCTCGGCGGCTGGTTCACCGGCCGCTCGGACTGGCTCGGCTCGGTGTTCGCGCCCGGCAGCACCAGCCCGTACGCGGCCTCGCCGTGGCGGGTCGAGAAGGGCGCGCTGTGGGACGTCGGCCCGCACGCGCTGTCCGTCCTGCTGCCGGTCCTGGGCGACGCGACGCACGTGACGGCGGCGGCCGGCCCGCTGGACACCGTCCACCTGGTGGTGCGGCACGCCGGCGGCGCCTCCAGCACGCTCGCGCTCAGTCTGACCGCGCCGCTCGCGGCCGGCGGGACGGGCATGGAGCTGCGCGGCGAGCACGGCGTGGTGCAGCTGCCCCCGCGCGGCGAGGGACCGGCCGCGGCGCTGCACCGGGCGCTGGACGCCCTGCGGGCCTCGGCGGCCTCCGGCGAGCCGCACCCGTGCGGGGCGGACTTCGGCCTGCGGGTGGTGGAGATCCTGGTCGGCGCCGAGCGTTCGCTGGCGACCGGCGCCACGGTGGCCGTCTGAGGCCTGCTGTCGGGCAGGGCCCTGACAGTCCCTGACAGTAGGGAAGGACGCCGGGCGGGGCACCCACGTGC
>NZ_JBHVEU010000398.1:0-8326 GCF_042802075.1 Kitasatospora sp. NPDC057518 | reverse complement strand
GCCGACCGCCAGCGCAGCAGCATCGGTTCGATGAGCTGCCACTGGTCGTCCTTCAGGTCCGAGGGGTACCGGCGTCGTTGAGTCACGATTGATCAATACCGCTGACGCGGGCCCGGCCGCTACGAGATCCTGGAACCGAGTCCGTGCCGCGCCATTGGAAGCCGGACAGTTGGGGGGATTCCCCTATCGAACGCCCTCTCAGACGATCAGGGTGTGCGCTGACCGTGCCGGGCGCGTTCCAGCCCTGCCGCGCATCCGCTAACCGTGCCGGGCCGCGGGGAGCGCCAGCAGGACACCCAGCACCACCAGGGTGGAGTACCCGGCGATCTCGTGGCCGGCCGGCACCAGGACCCGGACGAAGCCGAACAGCCGGAAGCCCTCGATCCAGGTGGACAGCAGGCCGGAGGCGCCGCCGACGATCAACACGGAGCCGAGGTAGCCGAGCAGGGTCTTCATGCTCCCGAGCCTAGGAATCCGGCCCTCCGCCGGACATCCGACTTTCGGTGCGGGCCGACGCCACCAAAGTCGTCCCTTCCACGCGGCTCCGACCCGGCTCCTCACGGTGCCTCACCACCCGGCCCGACTCCGGACGGCTCAGCCCGACTCCGGACGGCTCCGGACGGCTCAGCCCGGCTCCGGACGGAGCAGCAGGCCCGGCGGCCCGGCGGCGGCGCGGGTACGTTCGCCGTGTGTTCCCCACCCGCACACCCCTGAAGTCGCCCTCCGCCGCCGTGACCGCGGCCGGAGCCGCCGCCTGCGCCGTCCTGGTCCTCGCCGTCACCGCCCCGGCCTCCCTCGCCCAGGACTCCGTCCCCGCCGTCGGCGGGGAGCGGCTCGGCCGCCCGGCCGTCCAGGTCGCGCCGCTGGCCGGGGCGCCCGCGCTGCCCTCCGACCTGACCGGCCGCTCCTGGCTGGTCGCCGACGCGGCCACCGGCGAGGTGCTCGCCGCCCGCGACGCCCACCTGCCGCTGCCCCCGGCCAGCACCCTCAAGATGCTGTTCGCGGACACCGTGCTGCCCAAGCTCGACCGCACCACCGAGCACAAGGTCACCACGACCGAGCTCGCCAGCCTCGGCGCCGGCAGCAGCCTGGTCGGCGTCAAGGAGAACCTGCCGTACCGGGTCGAGGACCTCTGGCGGGGCGTCTTCCTCAGCTCCGGCAACGACGCCGTCCACGTCCTCGCCCACATGAACGGCGGCATCCAGCAGACCGTCACCGAGATGCAGGAGCGCGCCCGGGCGCTCCAGGCCCGCGACACCAAGGTCGTCTCCCCGGACGGCTACGACATGGACGGCCAGGTCTCCTCCGCCTACGACCTCACGCTCTTCGCCCGGGCCGGGCTGCGCAACGCCGACTTCCGCTCCTACTGCGCCACCCGCACCGCGCGCTTCCCCGGCGGACTGGACAAGCTCACCGGCCAGCGCACCAGCTTCGACATCGCCAACACCGACCGGCTGCTCGGCAAGTACCCCGGCCTGATCGGCGTCAAGAACGGCTACACCACCAACGCGGGCGCCACCTTCACCGGCGCCGCCGAACGCGACGGCCGCACCCTGCTGGTGACGGTGATGCACCCGGACACGCAGGGCAGGGTCTACGACGAGGCCGCCAGCCTGCTCGACTGGGGCTTCGCGGCCGCCGGGAAGGTCCAGCCGGTCGGCAAGCTGGTCGACGACACCGCCGCCCCCGCCCCCGCCGGGCCGTCCGCCGCCGCTGGCGGGGCCGAGGCCGGCGAGCAGTTGCCGCCCTGGTCCCGTCCGCCGCTGACCAGCGGCTCCGGCTCGGGCCTCGCCCCCGCCGTCTGGACCGCCGCCGTCCTCGCCACCGCCCTCGCCGCCTGGGCCACCGCCCGCGTCACCGCCCGCCGCCGCACCGCGTCCGCCGCGTCCGCCGCGGCGTACGACGGGGGCGGGGCGACCGCCGTCGGCGGCGCCACCGGCGCCACCGGCGTCGGCGGCCACGGCCGGCACCGCCTCACCCGCCGCGCCCGCACCCTGCTCCGCACCGCCCGGACCGGCGGGCCTCCCCGTACCACCCGCGGGCCCCGCGGGACCACACCCGACTGACCGGCGAGGACGGACGGCCGTGGAACTCTGGCTGCTGAACCACTTCTCCACCACCGAGCTCACGTTCCTGGTCGTCGGCGGCTTCGTCGTCCTGGCCGTGGCCTGCAGCCTCCTCACCACCCGCCGCTTCCCCGCCCTCACCGGTGGCGAGAACAACGACATGGTCGGCGTGGTGCTCGGCATGTTCGGGGCGATCTACGGCATCATCCTCGCCTTCGTCATCGTCAACCTGTGGACCGAGCTCCAGGACACCCAGAAGGTGGTCTCCACCGAGGCGACGTCGATCTCCCAGATCGCCCGCGACGCCAAGGCCTTCCCGCCCGACGTCCAGACCGCCGTGAACGCCTCGATCCACGACTACGTGCACGCCGTGGTCGAGCAGCAGTGGCCGCTGATGAGGGCCGGCCGCGGCGACTTCACAGTGACGGCCACCAAGGTGGACCGGATGTACCAGGTGCTGCGCGAGTACGAGCCCCAGTCCCAGTCCGAACAGGCCTTCTACACCGAGGCGTTGGGCAGCCTCAACGACGCGGTCGGGCAGCGCCGGGACCGGATCAACGAGAGCCGCAACGAACTGCCGGTCCTGCTCCAGGTGCTGATCGTGGGCGGCGCGCTGGTGATCCTCGCGCTGACCCTGCTGTACGGGCTGCGCAGCCCGAAGGTGCGGCTGCTGTTCGTCGGCTCGGTGGCCGCGCTGATCGGGTTCAGCCTGCTGCTGGTCCTGGTACTGGACCGGCCCTTCGCCGGGGACCTCAGCGTGAGCCCGACGCCCTTCAAGGAAAGCGCGCTGGCGCAGTTCTGGTGACCGCCCGTCTCCGCTGCCCGGGATGGTGCCCGGAGCCCTCTAGACTTCCGGCCATGACCACGCCCGACCCCTCCGCCGCGGACCGGCTCGCCCGGATCGTCCAGCTCTCCTCCGGGAGCTACCTGCTCGTCACCACGTACAGGAAGGACGGCACCGCCGTGCCGACCCCGGTGTGGGTGGTGCGCGACGGGGAGGCGCTCGGGGTCTGGACCGTCGCGGACTCCTGGAAGGTCAAGCGGATCCGCAACCGCGCCGACGTGCTGGTCGGCCCGTGCGACGTCAAGGGCCGCCCGACCGGCGAGCAGTACCCCGCCACCGCCGAGCTCCTCGGCCCCGAGCGCACCGCCGCCTACCGCACCCTGCTGCGCCAGAAGTACGGCCTGCTCGGCGTGCTCACCCTGCTCGGCAGCCGGCTGCGGCGCGGCGAGCGCGGCACCGTCGGCATCCGGATCACGCTGACGGACTGAGCGCTGACGGACCGAGCGCCGACGGACCGGGCTACGGGTGCGGGCCGGCCAGTGCGCTGGGCAGCCCGACGAACCCCGACTCCGGTCCGAACCGCTCCTCCAGCCCGTCCGCCAGGGCGGTCAGCGCGGCCGCGCCGTCGCCGTGGAAGGACGAGCCGTGCATCACCGCCAGGGTGCGCGGGCGCAGCTCGGCGAGGGAGCGCAGCGCGGTCGCGGCGGCCGTCAGGCAGGAGGTCTGGCGGAACAGCCCCTCCGATTCCAGGGCCGATTCGACCAGGTCGGCGTCGGTGACGGCGGGCCCGTTGCCGAGGTGGGTGAACAGGTCGCCGCAGAACAGGGTGCGGGTCTGCTCCTCGAACAGCACCCGCGCCTCCCAGCCGTGCGGCACGTGCGCGGTGTTGATGTTGCGCACCCGTCGGCGCACCTGGCGCCCGCCGAGGTCCAGCACCTCGCCGTCGTCCATCGGCACCGGCGGGCGGTCGGCCAGGTCGTTCAGCGAGACCAGGCAGCCGAGCGTGTTGTGCGCGACCCGCGCGTGCGGGGCCGCGGCGAGGAACTCGTTCATCGCCCCGCACTCGTCCGCCTCGACGTGCCCGAAGGTCACCCACCGCAGCCGCTCCACCGGCAGCACCCGGCCGACCGCCTCGGACACCGCCGGGAACAGCGAGCGCATCCCGGTGTGGAAGATCAGCGGCTCCTCGGCGTCGACCAGGAACTGGTTGAAGGTGAACCCGGCGGGCGGGGCGATCTCCGGGACGAAGGTCGAGATCCGGTAGATGCGTTCGGCGATCTCGTCGATGCGTGTCTCCATGGGCCCGTTGCCTACCCGAGCCGCCCGGGGCCGGCGCTCAGGCGGCACCGGACATGCCGCCCGCGTCGCCGGTTCGGCCGAGCGGCGCGGCTCCGACCGGCCACCGCGGAACCCGCCCGGGCGGCGTGGCAGGCTGGCGGCCATGGACGAGAACGAGGCCGGGCCGCTCCCGCTGCTGGTGGTGGACGGCGCGAACGTGGTCGGATCGGTGCCGGACGGCTGGTGGCGCGACCGGCGGGGCGCCGCCGAGCGGCTGCGGGACGCGCTGGTGGCCGTCGCCGAACGGGGCGTGCCGGAGCACCCCGGCCCGTTGGAGGTGGTGCTGGTCGTCGAGGGCGCGGCCCGGGGGGTGGACGGCGTGCCCGGAGTACGGGTGGTGGCGGCGAGCGGCAGCGGCGACGACCGGATCGTGGAGCTGGTCCGGGCCGAGAAGGCCCGAGACCCCGCCCGCACCTGCCTGGTCGCCACCGCCGACCGCGAACTGCGGGCCCGGGTCGGCGTGTCGGGTGCCACCGCCATCGGGCCGCGCAGCGTTCGGCCGTAACCCTGCGATATGTCTAGTCGGCCTGGGTGGCGTACATGCCCCAGTGGATCGACGGGTCCGAGGTGTGCGCGGTGAACAGCAGGTCCCGGCCCGGGCGGGCGGGGACCTCCACCGAGCCGACGCCGGTGGAGTCGACCGGGCACTGGACCGTGAAGTCGACCGGCGCCGCGCCGCCGATGTGCACGTCCACCGAGCCGCCGCCCCGGCAGCCGAGCGTGAACGTGAACGGCTGCGACGGGTTCACCGAGGCCGTCACGGCGCCGCCGTCGCCGATCCAGTCCGGTATCCAGATCAGCCCCTCCGGCCCCGGGTGCGGCAGGATCTCGCCCGTCCCCGGCTGGCCGGGAACCGCGGCGGGCGCCTCGGCCCCGCTCCCGGCCGGCTGCGCCACCGCCGTCCCGGCGAGGGCGAGCACCGCCCCCATTGCCCCGGCCACCGCCGCGAAGCCCTGCTTCCCCGTACGCTTCATCGCTGGTTCCCCCTTCGGTGTTCCTCGGTCCGCACGCCCGGTGTTCGGCGTGCGGAGCAAACCTACGACGCCCCACCGACAAGGGACACCCGCCGGGGCGCCGCCCGGCGGAGCGGCCCGGCACCGCCGGTTCGGGAACGTACGGGAACCGGTTCCGGAACGTACGGGAACCAACCGCGTCGCCCGTCCGACTGCTGGGGGGTGAGTGCGAAGTCGCCGGGAGTCCGGCCGTTGAGTGTGCTGGCGGGGTTCGTCCTGCTGCTGGTGGTGGTGTTCGTGGTGGCCTACGGGGTGGGGCGCCAGGTCGGCCCGGTCGCGCCCGGGTTGCGGCCCAGTAGCGGGGGCGGCGGGTCGCCCGGGATGGACGGGCACGGCATGGGCGGGATGCGGTGAGCGCCGTCGCCGAGCCCGTGGTCGCCACCGATCTGGCGGTCGGCGGGATGACCTGCGCGGCGTGCGTGGGCCGGGTGGAGAAGCGGCTGGCCCGGATCGACGGGGTGACGGCCGGGGTGAACCTGGCGACCGGACGGGCCCGGGTGCTGCACCCGGCCGGGGTGCCGGTCGCGGAGCTGGTGGCGGCGGTCGAGCGGGCGGGCTACACCGCCGAGCCGCTGCCCGCGGGGGCGCCGGTCGGGGTGGCGGCGGAGGAGCCGGACGAGCGGTGGCGGCTGCTGGTCACCGCCCTGCTGGCCGTCCCGGTGCTGGTGCTGTCGATGGTGCCGTCGGCGCAGTTCACCGCCTGGCAGTGGGTCTGCTTCGCGCTCGCCGTCCCCGTGGTGACCTGGGGGTCTGCCGGGTTCCACCTCCGCGCCCTGCGGGGGCTGCGGCACGCGGCGGCGACCATGGACACCCTGGTCAGCCTGGGTGTGGTGGCCTCCTTCGGCTGGTCGGCGTACGCGCTGTTCCTCGGCGGGGCGGGCGATCCGGACATGCGGATGCCCTTCTCGCTGACCGCCGACGGCGGCGGCACCGCGCACGTGTACCTGGAGGCGGCGGTCGGCGTGCCGCTGTTCGTGCTGGCCGGGCGGCTGCTGGAGGGCCGGGTGCGGCGGCGCAGCGGGTCCGCGCTGCGGTCGCTGGCCGAGCTGGGCGCCAAGCAGGTGTGCCTGCGGGGGGCGGACGGCGAGGAGCGCCTGGTGCCGATCGAACTGCTGCTGCCCGGGCAGGAGTTCGTGGTGCGGCCGGGCGAACGGGTGGCCACCGACGGGGTGGTGGTCGACGGGGGTTCGGCGCTCGACCTGAGCCTGCTGACCGGGGAGAGCGTGCCGGTCGAGGTCGGCCCCGGGGACCGGGTGGCGGGCGCGACGGTGAACGTGGGCGGCGCCCTGGTGGTGCGGGCCACGGCGGTCGGCGCGGACACCCAACTGGCCCGGATCACCGAGCTGGTGGCGGAGGCCCAGGCCGGCAAGGCGCGGGCGCAGCGGCTGGCGGACGCGGTGGCCGGGGTGTTCGTGCCCTGTGTGCTGGCGGTCGCGGCGAGCGTGCTGGGCTTCTGGCTGGGCGCGGGCGCGGCCCCGCAGGCGGCGGTGACGGCGGCGGTCGCGGTGCTGGTGGTGGCCTGCCCGTGCGCGCTCGGGCTGGCCACGCCGACGGCGCTGCTGGCGGCGACCGGGCGGGGCGCGGAGCTGGGCGTGCTGGTGCGCGGCCCGGAGGTGTTGGAGAGCCTGCGCCGGGTGGACACGGTGGTGATGGACAAGACCGGGACGCTGACCACCGGCCGGATGGAACTGGCCGCCGTCACCACCGCGGACGGTCCCACGCAGGACGAGGCCCTGCGGCTGGCCGGCGCGGTCGAGCACCGCTCCGAGCACCCGATCGGCCGGGCCGTCGCGACGGCGGCCCGCGAGCGCTGCGGGCCGCTGCCGGCCGTGACCGGCTTCGCGGCCGCCACCGGGCTCGGGGTGTCCGGGACGGTCGAGGGCCGGGCCGTCCGGGTCGGGCGGCCGGACGACGCCGCGCTGCCGCCGGCCCTGGCCGAGGCGGTGGCGCAGGCCGGGGAGGCGGGCCGCACGGCCGTCGTGGTCGAGCTGGACGAGCGGCCGGCGGCCGTCCTGGCGGTCGGCGACACGGTGCGCTCGGGGAGCTGGCGGGCCCTGCACCGGCTGCGCGGGCTGGGCCTGGAGACCGTACTGCTGACCGGGGACGGCCCCGGCGCCGCCCGGGCGGTGGCCGCCGAGCTGGGCATCGAGCGGGTGCACTCCTCGGCCTCCCCCGAGCGCAAGGCCGAGGTGGTGGCCGAACTGCGCGCCGCCGGACGGACGGTCGCGGTGGTCGGTGACGGCGTCAACGACGCCGTGGCACTGGCCTCGGCGGACCTCGGGGTGGCGCTGGCCTCCGGCAGCGACGCCGCGATCGGCGCGGCCGGGCTGACCCTGGTGCGCGGCGACATCGAGGCGGTGGTGGACGCCGTACGGCTGGCCCGGCAGACCCTGGCGACCATCCGGGCCAACCTGCTCTGGGCCTTCGGCTACAACCTGGTGCTGATCCCGCTGGCGGCGGTCGGACTGCTCAACCCGATGCTGGCGGCGGTCGCCATGTCGCTCAGCTCGCTGCTCGTGGTGGGCAACAGCCTGCGGCTGCGCACCTGGGAACCGGGGCGGGGACAGCGCAGGGGCCAGGGACAGGGACAGGGACGGCGCAAGGGAGGACGACGGTGAAGGCCTGGCAGCGTCTCGGGGCGGTCGGCCCGCCGGTCGGCGCGGCGGCGCTGGCCCTGGTCCTGCTCACCGGCTGGACGGCGTTCGGCGGGGCCGGCCGCGACCGCCCGGTGGAGGCCGGCCCGGGCTGGGTGCTGCTGCCGACGGCCGGCGCGGCCTCCGCCACGGCGGCCTTCTTCACGATCCGCAACCCGGGCGACATACCGGACGAACTGACCGGTGCCAGCTGGGAGTTCGGCGGCCGGATCACCCTGAAGCGGCACCTGCACCAGGGCGCGGCGGGCCGCTGGGAGCCGGCCCCGGCGCTGCCGGTGCCGGGCCGCGGCGAGCTGCGGATGACCCCGGAGGACGCGGACCTGATGATCGCCGACCCGCCGCCGCTGCGGGCCGGCCAGTGGGTGGAGTTCACCCTCACCTTCCGGCACAGCCCGCCGCTGCGGCTCGCCGCCCAGGTGCTGCCGGCGGCCGAACGGCCGCGCTGAACGGGCGCGCTGAAAACGTCAGGGC
>NZ_JBHVEU010000397.1:0-8370 GCF_042802075.1 Kitasatospora sp. NPDC057518 | reverse complement strand
CCTCCGAGGAGGACCGCACCGCCGTGGTTCCGGGTTCCGGGTTCCGCCCGGCCGGGGCTACTGCCCGGCCGCCCCGCCGCCCTGGAGACCGCCCGTGCTGCTCGGCGTCGGCTTGCCGCCGCCGGTCGGGCGTCCGCCACCGCCACCGTTGCCGCCGCCCGGCGGCGTGGTGTCCGTCGGTCCCGGCGGCTGCGTCTGGCAGCCGATCACCGGCAGGCAGCTGTTGCCCGGGTTCGGCCTGGTGTGCGAGGGGGTCGGCTGGTCGCCGGGGCAGTCCACGCCGGGCACGCAGGTCTGGGTGGGCTGCGGCTGCACGGGCGGCTGCGGCGCCTGCGTCTGGGCGGCCGGCGGGGCCGTCGGGCTGTCGGTCGTGGTCGGGGTCGCCGCCGCGCTGGCCGTGGACGGCGCGCCGGAGGAGTCGACCTCGGTGCCGACCGGCTGCGGGGTCGGGAAGTCCATCTTCTTCTCGTTGGCCAGTGCGGCCTTCATGTACCGGGTGAAGACATCGGTCGGGATGTCACCACCGTGGATGGACTCCTTGCCGCCGGTGCCGTTGAGCGACTGCCGCTCGTGCTTGGTCGGGTCCTCGCGCCACATCGCGACGCTGGTCGCCAGCTGCGGGGTGTAGCCGACCCACCAGGCCGACTTGTTCTGGTCGGTGGTACCGGTCTTGCCGGCCACCGGGCGGCCCAGGTCCTTCGTCTTCTTACCGGTACCGTTCACCGCCACGTTCACCAGCGTGTCGGTGACGTTGTCGGCGACGGCCGGCTCCAGCGCGACCTTGGGCTCCTTCTTGCCGAAGCCCGGCCGCTCCACGCCGCTCACCTCGACCTTGGTGACCGAGTACGGCTCGGCCTCCTTGCCGCTGGCCGCCAGGGTGCCGTAGGCGGTGGCCATCCGGATCGGGCTGATGGTGGAGGTGCCGAGCGGGAAGGTCGCCGTCTTCGGGTCGGCGAGGCTCTCCTTCTTGATGCCCATCTGCACCGCGATGTCGGCCACGTTCTGGCCGCCGACGTCCTGGTTCAGCTGGACGAAGGGCACGTTGTACGAGTACTGCATGGCCATCCGCAGCGAGACGTAGCCGCGCTTGCCGGCGTCCTCGTTCTTCTGCCGGTAGGGCTTGCCGTCGTCGCCGATCACCAGCGAGCCGTCCGCCTTGCGGATCTCGGACATGTCGTCGGCCAGGTAGCGGCTGTCGGCGTTGATCCGCTTCGGCTTGCCCTTGTCGTCCTTCGCGGTCTGCACGCCGGTCTGCATCGCGGTGGCCAGCACGAAGGGCTTGAAGGTCGAGCCGACCTGGACGCCGGTGGCGTCGGCGTTGTTGTCGAAGTGGCCGTTCTCCACGCCGTCGCCGCCGTAGAGGGCGACGATCGCGCCGTCGCCGGGGCGGATGCTGGCGGAGCCGAACTGGATGTTGGTGTCGTTGTCCGGCCGCTTCTGCGGGTTGAGGTTCTCCGCCTTGACGGCGTCGACGGCGCTCTTCAGCGCGTCGACCTTGTCCTTCTCGAAGGTGGTGTAGATCTTCAGGCCGCCCCGGTCGATCATCTGCTGGGTGATCGTCTTGTCGGTGGCCATCACGTACTTGTTGGCGGTGTCGACCAGGTAGCTGATCTCACCGTTCATGTTGGAGTTGGGCTTCTGCGTGATCGGGTCCGGGAACGCGGTGCACTTGGCGCGCTCCTCCGGGGTGATGGCCTTGGTGTCCACCATCTGGTCCAGGATCCAGTTCCACCGGCCCTGGGCCCGGTCCTTGTTGGCCGGGTTGGTGGGGTCGTAGTACGCCGCACCCTTGAGCAGACCGGCCAGCATGGCGCTCTGACAGACGTTGAGGTCCTTGGCGTCCACCCCGTAGTACGCCTGGGCGGCCGCCTGGGCACCGTTCGCACCGCGGCCGAACCAGCTGGTGTTCAGGTAGCCGGTGAGGATCTCCGGCTTCTCCTTCTCCTGGTTGATCTTCAGCGTGATGAAGAACTCCCTCACCTTGCGGCTGAGGGTCTGCTCCTGGCTCAGGTAGGCGTTCTTCACGTACTGCTGGGTGATCGTCGAGGCGCCCTGGGTCTCACCGCCCTTCGCCATGTTCCAGACCGCGCGGAGCATGCCCTTGGGGTCGATGCCGCTGTCGGTCTTGAAGCTCTTGTTCTCCGCGGCGATGACGGCGTCCTGGAGGTGCGGACTGATGTCCTTGAGCTCGACGATCTGACGGTTGGTCTGGCCCTTGCGGGTCATCTCCGTGTTGTCGGCCCAGTAGTAGATCGTGTTCTGGTCCTTGACCAGATCGTTCAGCTTGGGGACCTCGGTGGTCTGGTACAGGTAGAACACCAGGCCCACGAAGCAGCCGAAGACCAGGACGAAGGCGCTCAGCCACTGCTTCCAGGACGGCAGCCAGCGCCGGACGCCGGTCTTGCCGAACCGCGGGTAGTCGATGAAGCGCTTCTTGCCGGGGCCGGCGGCCGCGGCGGCGGAGGCGGCCGCGGCGTCACCGCGCCGGCCACCCCCCTTGGCGCCCTTCTTCTGGGCGGCCTTGCGCATCTCCGCACGGGTCATCCGGGGCTGCTGTGCGGTCTCCCTGACCCCCGAGGGGCGTCGCCGACCGGCGCCGTCCGAGCGCAGCTCGTCGGGTCCCGGCCCCTCGCCCTGACGGCCACCGCCTCCCGGGGGCTGCTGCCCCTCACCGCCCGGGTTGGGCGTCCTTCGCCGTCGCTCGCTCATCTTCCAGCCACTCCTCGCCAGGCGTTTCCAGCCTGAAGGCAGGGTTCACGTCCGATGCCCGCCAACCGCCCTGATCCCGGAGGTGGTCCTCGTGCACACGCGACAGCGTACGCAGCACGGATATACAACTAATCGGACATCAGTTGCCAATGCCCGCAAAACGGCAACAGATCATTACAAGCCCGTTGCCAACACCAGCCGCGCGTCGGCTTGTGATCACATTCACGCGCGTCCCTCTTGCCCGTTCCGGGGGTCGGGTTTACTGTTCTCGATATATCGAGCCGATACATCGAAGCGGTATACCGCCGGATGCAGCGGCCGATCGGACACCGAGCGGGAGGAGGGCGGCGACAGTGGGCAGGCGCTCAGGAGTGCTGGAGTTCGCCGTCCTCGGGCTGCTCCACGACGCCCCGATGCACGGCTACGAGCTGCGCAAGCGGCTGAACATCCTGCTCGGGACGTTCCGGGCGCTCTCCTACGGGACGCTCTACCCCTGCCTGAAGAGCCTGGTCGCCCAGGGCTTCCTGGTCGAGGACAACCCCGACGTCGAGTACGTCCCGGCCACCGCGCTCAACGGCAAGCGGTCCAAGATCGTCTACCGGCTCTCCGCCGAGGGGAAGCAGCGCTTCGAGGAGCTGCTCGCCGACTCCGGCCCGGACGCCTGGGAGGACGAGCACTTCGGCGTGCACTTCGCCTTCTTCGGCCAGACCGACCGGGCCGTGCGGATGCGCGTCCTGGAGGGGCGCCGCAGCCGGCTGGAGGAGCGGCTGGAGCGGATGCGCAACTCGCTGGCCCGCGCCCGCGAGCGGTTCGACGACTACACCGTCGAACTCCAGCGGCACGGACTGGAGTCGGTGGAGCGCGAGGTCCGCTGGCTCAACGAGCTGATCGAGACCGAGCGGTCCAACCGCACCGGAAAGACCGGCCCCGACGCCGGCGGCAGCGCCGCCGGACCCCGCAAGACTTCGGACGGCCGTGGCCAGGAGACCGGGTCCCCGGACCCGTCCGGGCCACCGTACGACCGCCCGGGGCGCTCCGCCCAGGAGCGCTGACACCGCGCCAGCCCTGTGCCGCGCGGCAGGAATGGGCGCCTCGCGCCCGTGCACGCAGTCATCGAAGAAGCAGGACGAGTTCCGCCTACCCCGGCGGGCCTCATGAGATCACAGGGAGCAACCGGAATGGGTTCGGTTCGCGTAGCCATCGTGGGCGTGGGCAACTGCGCCGCGTCGCTGGTGCAGGGTGTCGAGTACTACAAGGACGCCGACCCGGCCGGCAAGGTCCCCGGGCTGATGCACGTCCAGTTCGGTGAGTACCACGTCCGCGACGTGGAGTTCGTCGCCGCCTTCGACGTCGACGCCAAGAAGGTCGGCTTCGACCTGGCCGACGCCATCGGCAACAGCGAGAACAACACCATCAAGATCTGCGACGTGCCGCCGACCGGCGTGACCGTCCAGCGCGGCCACACCCTCGACGGCCTGGGCAAGTACTACCTGGAGACCATCGAGGAGTCGGACGAGGCGCCGGTCGACGTCGTCCAGGTCCTCAAGGACCAGCAGGTCGACGTCCTCGTCTGCTACCTGCCCGTCGGTTCCGAGGACGCGGCCAAGTTCTACGCCCAGTGCGCCATCGACGCCAAGGTCGCCTTCGTGAACGCCCTGCCGGTGTTCATCGCGGGCACCAAGGAGTGGGCGGACAAGTTCACCGAGGCCGGCGTGCCGATCGTCGGTGACGACATCAAGTCCCAGGTCGGCGCGACCATCACGCACCGTGTGATGGCCAAGCTGTTCGAGGACCGCGGTGTCATCCTCGAGCGCACCATGCAGCTGAACGTCGGCGGCAACATGGACTTCAAGAACATGCTCGAGCGCGAGCGCCTGGAGTCCAAGAAGATCTCCAAGACCCAGGCCGTCACCTCGCAGATCCGCGACCGCGAGCTGGGCGCCAAGAACGTCCACATCGGCCCCTCGGACTACGTGGCCTGGCTGGACGACCGCAAGTGGGCGTACGTCCGCCTCGAGGGTCGCGCGTTCGGCGACGTCCCGCTGAACCTGGAGTACAAGCTCGAGGTCTGGGACTCCCCGAACTCCGCCGGTGTCATCATCGACGCCGTGCGCGCCGCGAAGATCGCCAAGGACCGCGGCATCGGCGGCCCGATCCTGTCGGCCTCCTCGTACTTCATGAAGTCCCCGCCGGTGCAGTACTTCGACGACGAGGCCCGCGAGAACGTCGAGAAGTTCATCCGCGGCGAGGTCGAGCGCTGAGCGCAGCGAAGTTCGCGACTGTTGAGCGCTGAGCGCTGAGCACAGCGAAGTTCGCGACTGTCGGACGCCGAGCGCTGAGCCTTGGGCTCTGAGCGCTGAGCGCCGCCAGCTCGCAGGAAGGGCCCGTGGTCTCCGGATCGCGGGCCCTTCACGTTCTCGCGGCCAATGTTTCACGTGAAACAGCGGCCGGTTCCATGGCACTCTGGGCGGGTGGCGATCACCGAGAACGGCAGCACCCACCAGTCCGCGCACCGCGCCACGCTCCTCGACCTGATGAAGGGCCGCGACTTCCGGCGGCTGCTGACCGCCCGGGTGCTCTCCCAGCTCTCGGACGGCGTCTTCCAGGTCTCGCTCGCCGCGTACGTGGTCTTCTCCCCCGAGAAGCAGTCCTCCCCCGCCGACATCGCCTCGGTGCTGGCCGTGATGCTGCTGCCGTTCTCGGTGATCGGCCCGTTCGCCGGTGTGCTGCTGGACCGCTGGCGCCGCCGCCAGGTGCTCTACTTCGGCAACCTGGCCCGCTTCGGACTGGGCCTGGGCACCGGCGCGCTGCTGCTGGCACAGGCCCCGACCTGGCTGTTCTTCGCCTCGGCCCTGCTGGTCACCGCGCTCAACCGGTTCATCCTGGCCGGCCTGTCCGCCGCCCTGCCCCGGGTGGTGGAGCAGGACCAGCTGGTCACCGCCAACGCCCTCTCCCCCACCCTCGGGACGGTCGCCGCCGCCTCCGGCGGGGGCATCGGCTTCGCGCTCCACCAGCTGATGGCCCCCGGGCCGAAGGCCGACGCCGCCCTGGTCACGGTGGCCGCGCTGCTCTACCTGTCGGCCGCGCTGGCCGCCCGGCGGATGGACCGCGACCTGCTCGGCCCGGAGCAGCACCGGGACCGCCCGGGGCTCGGCCAGGCGCTGGTCCGGGCCGCCGTCGAACTCGGCGCCGCGGTGCGCCACCTGGTCCGGGACTGCCGGCCCGCCGTGCACGCGCTGGCCGCCGTCACCGCGGCCCGGTTCTGCTACGGCGTGCTGATCGTGGTGGTGGTGATGCTCGCCCGGTACACCTTCAACGACCCGACCGACAGCGCGGCCGGGCTGGTCACCCTCGGCCAGGCGGTCGGCCTGTCCGCCGCCGGGTTCTTCGTCGCCGCGCTGGTCAGCCCCTGGTGCACCCGCCGGCTGGGCCTGGCCGGGTGGATGACGGCCTGCCTGGTCGCCCCGGTGGTCTTCGTCCCGGCGCTGGGCCTGAGCTTCACCCTGGTGCCCTGCCTGCTCGCCGCCCTGCTGCTCGGGGTGGTCACCCAGGGCACCAAGATCTGCGCCGACACGGCGGTCCAGGAGTCGGTCGAGGACGAGTACCGCGGCCGGGTCTTCGCCATCTACGACGTGCTGTTCAACGTCGCCTTCGTGGCCGCCGCCCTGGTCACCGCGCTGGTGCTGCCGCTGTCCGGCCGCTCGGTCGCGGTGGTGCTCGGGGTCGCCGGGGTATACGCGCTGACGGCGGTCCTCTACCTGCGCTCCGCCCGCCGGAGTCCCCTCCCCCGCTGACCAGGCCTCCTGGAAACCCGCGGGGCTCGGGGCCGACGGCGTCCGACCGACTCGCTAAGGTACTCGAACCTGTCGTAGCGACAGAACTCTGTCTCGGGGGACGAACTGATGAGCACACCGCCCAATCCGTACGGGCCGCCCTCGTCGGCCCCGGTGGGCCGGCCCGCAGCACCGCCGTACGGGGCACCCGTCCCCCCGCCGGCCGCGCCGTACGGGCCGCCGCCGGCCTACGGACAGCCCGCGCCGCCGCCCCCGCCCGGCTTCGGCCCGCCGCCCGCCTACGGGCAGCAGCCGAACGGCCAACCGCCGTACGGGCAGCAGCCGTACGGGCAGCCGGCCCCCGGGCCGTACGGGCAGCAGCCGCCCCCCGGGCCGTACGGCTACCCGCAGCCCGCGCCGCCGGTGCAGCCCGCGCCGGCCGCCAAGCGCGGCATCCGCTCCAAGCTGCGGATCGTCGGGGTGGTCGGCGGCTGCCTGGCGCTGGCGGTGGGCTACTTCGTGGCCGGGCCGAGCGTCAGCAGCGCCAAGGCCGGCGACTGTGTGCACGCCAGCGGCTCCCGAGACGTCGAGATCGTCAAGTGCACTGACACCAAAGCGAATTACCGGGTGCTGTCGAAGTTCGAGGGCACCACGGACGTGACCCGCTGCCAGCAGACGCCGCAGACCACGACCGCCGTCTCGGGCAAGAGCGGCCGCCGCTGGAACAAGAAGCGGTACGTGCTCTGCCTCGGCCCGCTGGCGCCCGCCACCACCGGCGTCCCGCCGGTGAAGAAGTCCTGAACTCTTCCGCTCTTCCTTTCCCGGGGGACCCCTTGTCCGTTCCGCCTCCGCCCCAGATGCCGTACGGCCCGCCACCGGGCGACGGCAACCCGTACGCCTCCGGCGGTTCCTACGGCGCCCCGCCGCCGCCCCCGCCGCCGCCGCCCGGGTACGGCTACCCGAGCGCGCCGCCGCCGCCCGAGCAGCCGTACGGCGTCCAGCCCCCGCCGGGCGGTTACGGCTACGGGTACCCGCCGCCGCCCCCGATGGACGGGACCACCTGCCGGTTCTGCGGCGGCTACCCCGCGGTCAACGCCACCGTCCGCGGCCACCAGGGCCTGATCATCGCCTACCGGATGCTGCGGATGACCGGCCCGTTCTGCCGCACCTGCGGAACGGCGACGGTGCGCGACATGTCGGCCCGGACGCTGGTCCAGGGCTGGTGGAGCCTGGTGTCCTGGCTGCTGACCCCGATCACGCTGCTGCTGAACCTCGGCCCGCACAACAAGTTCAAGCGGCTGCAGCCGCCCGTCCCGGGCAGCCACGGCCCGCAGCTGAACCCGGGCGTCCCGCTGACCAGCCGGCCGCACATCGCGATGCTGCTGGTGCCGGTCTCGCTGGTGGCCGCGGTGACCCTGGCCGCCACCGGCGTGCTCGGCCCCGGGAAGACCGACCCGGCCGCCGACCCGACGCCGACCCCGACCCGGCTGACCCTCTCGCCCACGCCGCCGCCGGTCATCCCCTCGCCGACCTACACGCTGCCGGCGCCGACGCTCACCCTCCCGCCGGTCAGCACCCCGACCGACTCGGACAGCAAGGTGGACGCGGCCGGGGTCGGCGACTGCCTGTACAACGCGAACGGCACCAACCAGACCAACGACACCCACCCGAAGATCACCGTGGTGCCCTGCACCGACGCCAAGGCGCAGTACAAGGTCGTCTACAAGTACCTCGCCACCTCCGACGAGAAGTCCTGCGAGAAACAGCCGAAGTCGGACAGCTGGTACACCAGCAAGCACCCGAGCTTCCCGGCCCTGGACTACGTGCTCTGCATGAAGCAGATCAAGTAGCCCGGTACGGACGAGGGGTGGCCCCGGCGCTCGGCCGG
>NZ_JBHVEU010000396.1:0-8373 GCF_042802075.1 Kitasatospora sp. NPDC057518 | reverse complement strand
GGCGCGGAGCTGTTCCGGGCCACCACGGGGTAGCCGCGCCGACCGGCCGAGGCCGCGGGCGGCGGGCGGCGGGCCCAGACGGCAGGCACCCGCCGCGGACTCAGGCGGCAGGCCCCGGCCGCGGGCTCAGGCCGGTGCCGGGTGGCCGAACAGCAGGTCGTAGCCGTCCGGGAGTTGCTCGATCACCTGGTCCAGCAGCTCGCCGGGGACGAGGTCGGCGACGGCGCTGAGCACGGCCCCGATGTCCCACTGCGCCGTCGCCGGGGTCGCCCCGTCGATCCACCCCACCACGGCCTGTACGAAGCGCTCGGCGGTCAGCGGTTCGGCCGCGGGCTGGGCGTCGCGCAGCAGCGAGGCGTAGGTCTCGGGCAGCGCGTCGGCGAGTTCGCCCCGCTCGGACCCCACCAGGTGCTCGCCGAGCAGGGCCAGCACGACCCGGGTGGCGTGGTCCGCCTCGGCCGCGCCCCGGTACTCGCCGCGCTCCACGACGCGGGCGAGGAAGTCCTCCCAGGAGATGGTCATCGCGTCCTCCTTCCGGTCGGCGGGCTCGGCCGGACCGACGGCGGCGCGCTCGCCCTGGGCCAGGACGGGGATCGCGGTCCGTGACCGCCGTGGGACGTACCGGTGCCCGTGCTGCTCAGCGTAACTCGCCCCGGCGCCTTCGGAACCGGCCGCCGCCGTCGATCACGCCGCCGCCCCGGGGCAACGGTCCGTCCTGCGGTCCACCGGGCTGTTCACCGCACCGCACTGTTCACCGCACCGCACCGCCCGCCGCGCCGTTCACCGCGCCGAGGCGTGGCACCGCCTGCGCGGCCGCCGGGACGGCAGCAGCCCGCCGGTGACCGGGCCGGCCGCCACGCGCTGCGCCGGGGGCGCCGCGCTCACCGCTGCCGCCGCGGTCACCGTCGTGGCCGCCAGGACCGCCTGGGCCCGGGCCGGGTCCGGCATAAACGCCGAGAGAAAGATCCGTTCCGCCGGGCTCAGCGCCCGCGAGCGGCCGGATTCGCGGTCCCGGGCGACCACCACGGTCCGCGCCCGCATAAAGGTGAGCCGGTCCCGGCAGACATTCACCTCGACCTGGGCGGAACTCCGTCCGAGCCGTTCCACGGTGAGCACCACCGAGAGCGGCTCGGGCCGGTGGTGCAACTGCTCCAGGTAGTCGATCTCGTGCCTGGCGATAATGAACCCGGACGGGAACAGCGACTCCCGGACGGCGGTTTCGTGGTGGCAGAACAGGTCGTAAATCCCCTCCTGGATGTAGCCGACCAGACGGGCGTTGTTGATGTGCCCGTTCTCGTCGACGTCGCTCCACCGGGTGGGGCAGGACAGCACGTGCACGCCCGGCAGCACCGCGCTCACTGCCGGGTCAGCCCGGCACCGGCGGGGAGCAGCGCGCGCTGCAACCTGGCGTAGTAGCCGGAGTGTTCGGCCGCCATCCGGGCCGCGGTCCAACCCTCCTCGGCCGCCTCGGCGGCGGCCTGGACGACCAGGCTGTCCAGCACCGCGTCGACCGCGCGGCACAGATCGTGGACGGCCGCGAGCCGCTCGGTCACATCCGCCCCGCTCCCTGCGTTCCGGGACGGGAAGGCGGCCAGTGATTCCATCGCGAGTTGAAGGTCGTCGACTCCGTCTGGCCGGTTTTCCGCAGGGAAATTCCGCATGATTTTCTCCATGACTCATTCGGCCATTACGGCCCAGTAGCTAGCGTTCGAATGCACCGGATCGGTGTCGACCCCCCGACCCCACGACGCTATCCCAGCCGACGGGGGTCGACGGATGGTTTGCCGACCGCGACGGAAAACTGACCTCCATCGGAGTAGTTTGTCGGTGTACACAATATGCCCCATCAGTCGAATGCCGTCCGCAATTCGAGTGGTATCCACGACGCGCGGCCCCGGATCGACTCCTCGGGGAACGAAATCTGCTACCAGACGCTCCACCACCTCGCCTTGTACAGGTGCGAGCCCCGCAGCGACCGCGTCCCCTCCGGCCGGTGCAGGGTGATCACCGAGGTGCACCAGTCGCACGGCGCCTCGTGTTCGGGCGCCACCGTGAGCAGCCGGCCGGTGCCGGGTTCGTCGCCGACGCTCTTGAGGTCCCGCTCGGCGGCCGGATCGGCCAGGTGCACGGCGGTGAAGCGGTCGGTGGCCGGGTCGAAGCGCCACAGGCCGGTCAGCGTGGCCACCCAGAACCGCCCGGGATCCGCCAGGACGGGCGCCAGGTCGTGCCCGCCGCGGTCGGGCAGCGGGCTGCTCCGCACGACGGTGAGGGCGGGCGCGGCCGGGGTGCCGCCGACCCGCAGCGCGGTCAGCGCCGTGTCGCCGAGCACCCAGAGCAGGCCGGTCCGCGCGTCCCAGTGCACTCCGTGCGCACCGGGCAGCGGGAACTCCGCGTATGCCGCGGCCCGCGGGCCCTGCGAGGCCGCGTACAGCCGCACCCAGCCGCCCGCGCTCGCCGCCACGGCCACGTTGCCGTCCGGCAGCAGCTCGATGCTGTGCGGGTTGGCGGCCGTTCCCAGATCCGTCGCCCAGTGGACGCGGCCGGTGGTGGTCTCCACGACGGCGGCCAACCCGCCGGAGGCGGTGGTCAGCAGGAAGCGCCGCCCCTGCCGGATCCGGGACTTGGCCTCGTCCGGGTCGGTCCAGCTGCGCGCGGGCGCCAGATCCGCCAACTCCGGTGCGCGGTCGGCACTCCAGCCCCACACGACGGGCAGTCGGCCCGGGCCGCGGTAGGCCATCAGCTCCTCGGCGCTCTGCAACACCAGCACGCTGCGCGAGGCCTGGTCCACGACCGCCACCTGCCGGCCCGGCGACCTGGCCCACGCGCCGCTCGTCGGCGCGCAGAGCAGCAGGGCGACCGCGAGGGCCGGCAGTGTTCTCCTCAGCACGCCTTCACCGTGGGTGCTGCGGGCCGACTCCGCTCGGCGGCACGTCCGAACGGACGATCGAAGCGACGGCCGTGGATCGTGCGGCGCCGGCGGCGGGTCCGCCTCGTTCACTGTCATCCGGACATCCTGGCGGGACGACCGCACCGGCGGCCGTCGCACCGGGTCGGCACGCCGCCGGACCGTCAACCCGGTGCCGCCCGCACCCGTTCAACACCCGGTTTCCCGAAGGCCCGAGGCCCGGCCCCGGAGGCCCGGCCCCGTGGGCTCAGCGCCCGGAGACCAGGTCCGCGACCCGGGCGATCGGCGAGGTGGTGGCCCGGCCGGCCGCCTCCTGCCGGTCCGCGGCGTGGTACGCGGCGTACATCGCGTGCACCCCGAGCCAGCGCAACGGCTCCGGCTCCCAGCGCCGCACGGTGTGGCCCACCCAGGGCAGCCGGGTCAGCTCGGTGTCCCGGCCGAGCACCAGGTCCCGCAGGGTGCGGCCGGCCAGGTTGGTGGTGGTCACCCCGCTGCCGACGTACCCGCCGGCCCAGCCGAGCCCGCTCACCCGGTCCAGCTCCACGGTGGCGCACCAGTCCCGGGGGACGCCGAGCACGCCCGCCCAGGCGTGGTCGATCCGGGCGTGCGCGGCGGCCGGGAAGAACCGGTCGAGGACGGCCCGGAGCTGGCGCACCGTCTCCACCTGGGTACTGCCGTCCGAGTCCGTCCGCGAGCCGAACCGGTAGGGCACGCCCCGCCCGCCGAGCGCGATCCGGTCGTCGGCGGTGCGCTGCGCGTACATGTAGGCGTGCGCGAAGTCGCCCAGCACCTCGCGGCCCTCCCAGCCGGCCTCCGCCCAGAACTCCGCGGGCAGCGGCTCGGTGGCGACCATCGCGGAGTTCATCGGCAGCCAGGTGCGCTTCTCGCCGCGCAGCCCGGCGGTGAACCCCTCGGTGGCGCGCAGCACGTGGTCGGCGGTGACGGTGCCGTACGGGGTGACGGCGCGGGGCTTGCGGTAGCCGCTGCCGGGCAGGATCGCGGTGACCGCCGTCCCCTCGTACACCTCGACGCCCAACTCGCGGACGGTGCGGGCGAGTCCGCGGGCGAGCCGGGCGGGCTGGATGCGGGCGCCGTGCGCCGTCCAGCAGCCGCCGAGGGTGCCGGCGACGTTGATCCGCGCGGCCGCCTCCTTGGCGCCCAGCAACTCGACCCGGCCCTCGCCGTAGGCCCGCTCGGCCTCGACGTGGGCCCGAAGACGCTCCAACTGCGGCTTGCTGCGGGCGACTTCGAGGACACCGCCGCGCACGATGTCCGCGTCGATCCGCTCGGCCCCGGCGACGCCGACGACCTCCCCGACCGCCTCGTCCATCGCCCGCTGCATCGCGGCCGCGCGCTCCCGCCCGTACCGCCTGGCGAAGGCGCCGCGCCCCGCGAAGCCGTTGTACAGCCAGCCGCCGTTGCGCCCGGAGGCGCCGTAGCCGCAGAACCGCCGTTCGAGGACGGCGATCCGGAGGCCGGGGTCGGCCTTCTTCAGGTAGTAGGCCGTCCAGAGCCCGGTGTACCCGCCGCCGACCACGCACACGTCGACGTCCCGGTCCCCGGGCAGCGCGGGGCCCGGCTCCGGCACCCCGTCCGCCGCGTACCAGAACGACACCTCGCCGTTGACCGCCGCCACCGGAAACCTCCCGTACCCTCGCTGACCTGCCCGGACGCTACCTCCGCGGGTTCGGCCCGGGCCACCCCCCACACTGCAAGGATCACCGGGCCCGATCAGCCACCCTGTCAGTCCCGCAGCAGCTCCAGGGCCCGCGTCCAGTCGTACGAGCCCGGCGTGAAGTCCGCGATCCGCACCCCCATCCGCCGCAGCCTCGCCAGGCTGTCCGCATAGGCCGGATGCGCCGCCTGCGCCGCGCTCAGGCAGGGCTGGACGGCGACCGGGACACCCCAGCCGTACGACTCGCAGAGGATCCCCAGCGCCAGGGTGTCCGAGATGCCCAGGGCCCACTTGTTGAGCGTGTTGAAGGTGGCGGGGGACACGACGAGGGCGTCCGGGTCCGGCAGCGGCCGGGGCTCCCCCGGCTTCCGCCAGGCGGAGCGGATCGGGTACCCGGTCCGCGCCTCGATCGCCTCGGCGTCGATGAACCCCATGGCCTGGGGCGTCGCCACCACCCCCACGTCCCAGTTCTGCTCCTGCGCGGCCGAGATGAGCTCCCCCACCCCGCCCGCGACCCCCGCCGCGCACACCACGACGTACAGCACCGGCTTCCTCGCCTCGGACACCCTCGGCCTCCCCACTCTCGGACTGCCCGCTCTCGACCCGCCTGCGGACCCCCGAACAGTAAGCCGCCCCCGTGGCCCGCTCCACCCGCCCGGTCGACGCCCGACGGAATCGAGCGGTATTCGAACAACCTGGCCGGGCCCCACCAGTACGCCGACGAACCGAGTGGGCACGACTGCCCGTCCGCCGCTCCGCTCCGGGACCCCGCCCGACGGGCCGGGCGGCCGGGTGCGGCCGTCGTCGCAGGCAGGACACCCTGCGGGAAACCCGGCGGTAGCGTCGGGATCAAGCTTCGCCATGAGCATGATCACGCCGTTTTCCGTTTCGACCGGCCGCCTCGCGCCACCCATGGGTGAAGATCGAACCGGAAAGAGATCGTTCACGATGTTCCTGCGGAATACGACTCCGATGACCGCGGAAACCCCTGTCCGGACTGCTGGGGACGGCCCGGACCGGTACCACGCGCCGGACCGGCCGAACAGGACCGACAGGATGGGGAGCACATGCTCTTGGAGCGCGACGAGGTGCTGGGCACGGCCTCGGCGGCCGCGGCGGCGGCGCGGGCGGGCAGCGGACGCTGGGTCCTGCTCTCGGCACCGGTGTCCGGCATGGGACGGACCGCCGCGCTGGAGGCGATCGTCCGGCAGCAGGCCGACGGTGACGCCGTACGCGTCGGACGCGCCCGCGGCGTACCGGAGGAGACGGCGTTCCCGTTCGGGCTCGTCCGCCAGCTCTTCGCGGACGACGAGGCCGTGCCCTTCTCGGTCGCGGCCGGAGCGGACGAACAACGGCTGTTCCACGGGCTGGTGACCAGGCTGACCCGGTCCGCCGCCGAGCGGCCGGTCCTGCTCGCGGTGGACGACCTCCACCACGCCGACGAGCCGTCCCGGCGCTGGCTCGGCTACCTCGCCCGCCGCATCGCCGAGATCCCCGTCCTGCTGGTGCTCACCGAGCGCGCCGACCCGTCCGGTCCGGCCCCCTTCCCGCCCGCCACCGGCACGGCCGTCGCCCTCCCCGCGCTCAGCGTCCCCGCCGTCATCCGCCTCGCCCGGGACGCCGGCCTGGACCAGCGCTCCACCGTGGCCTGCGTCGAGGCGGGCATCGGCAACCCGGCCCTGGTGCGGGCGCTCGTCGCCGACTTCGCCGACGGGGCGCTCCCCCGCCCGTCGTCCACCCCGTCGCGCAGCCGCTTCCGCGACACGATCGCCCGCTGGCTGGGACGGGCCGACCCCTGCGTACGCCACGCCTGCCTCGCCCTCGCCGTCGCCGCCGAGGGCGGGATGCCCGTCGGCCCCGGCCTGCTCCACCAGCTCTCCGACCTCTGCACCGCCACCCGCTCCCCGGGCGAGCGGTCCGCGCGCCGCATCAGCAGGCTGCTGGACCACCCCCTCGCACGGGAGGCCGTCCTCGCCGTCGCCGCTCCGGAGGAGATCGCCGCACTGCACACCCGCGTCGCGGAACTGCTCGACGAGAGCGGCGCGCCCGCGACCGCCGTGGCCTCCCGGCTCCTGCGGGTCGAACGGCCCGGCGAGGCGTGGATGGCCCGCTCGCTGTCCGAGGCCGCCGAGGAGGCGATGCGCGCCGGTCACGTCGCGGAGTCCGCCGCGTACCTGCGCCACGCCCTGAGCGGCCCGCTCGATCCGGACCGGCGGGCCGCCCTCACCATGCGCCTCGGCGCCCTGGAACTCCCGCACAACGCGACCGCCGGCATCCGCCGGCTCCGCACCGGACTGGAACTGCACACCGACCTCCGGGACCGGGCCACCGCGGCCACCGCCCTCTGCGCGGCCCACGTCGCGCGCCGGGATCCCGACACCGCGCTGGAGGTCCTCCGCCGGGCCGGTCGCGGCGCCGACGACGACGAACTCGTCCAGGTGCTGGGGACCCTCGGCGCGCTCGTCTCCTCGCACGACAGCGACGCCTGGCGCGGCGCCGTCGCCGGCCTGCGCGCACTCGCCCCGACCGCGCCCCCCGCCATCGAGCCCCTGGTGTGCGGACTGATCACCGAGTACGAGGCCGGGGCCGGCCTCTGCTCGGCGGCCGAGGTGCTCGACCGGGTCCGGCCGCGGCTGGCCGCGCCGGTGGACCCGCGGCTGCGGACCGCCTGGCTCGGCAGCGCGGCCACCCTGCTCCAGTGGGCGGACCGCCTGGACGAGGCACGGGAGTTGACCGGCCAGTGCCTGCCCGCCCCGCCCGTCCCCCCGGACCTGACCGACGTGGGCCTGCAGTGCCTGCTCAGCGTCCGGGCCGAAGCCGCGCTCTGGGCGGGGGAGTTCGACCGCGTCATCGCCGAGAACGCCCCCCTGGTGGAGGCGACCGCCGGACAGGGCGTCCGACTGCCGCACCTCGCCGCCATGGTGGCGACCGCCCGGCGCGAGACCGGCCGGCGCTCCGCGGCCTGGGAGGCCGTGGCCCTGGTCGGCCCGTCCGGCAGCGACAGCTCCTGGGAGTGGAACGAACTCAGCTACACCCGGGCCCTGTTGCACGCCGCGGACGGCGACTGGCAGGCCGCCCTCGACGACTACCTGGTCTGCGGAGCCGGCCAGCTCGCCCACGACTTCGTCAGCCCGGTCGCCACGCCGTGGCGCTCCGGAGCGGCGCTCGCCCTGGTACGGCTCGGACGGCGGGACGAAGCCCGCGAACTCGCCGAGGAGGAACTGCGCCACGCCCGGACCTGGGGCACCCCGCGCACCGTCGGCCGGGCGCTGCGGGCGTACGCCGCTGCCGTGGGCGGCCGGCTGGCCCTGTGCTCGCTGACCGAGGGCGCCGAACTGCTCAGGCCGGCCGCCGCGCCCGTGGAACTCGCGGAGGTGCTGATCGACCTCGGCCGGGCCCACATCGAGGCGGGCAGCGGCCGCAAGGGCCGCGACACGCTGCGCGAGGCGCACGCCGTGGCCCTGCGGCTGGCCGGGCCCGCCCCGGAGACCGGCGGACCGGCCCCGGTCGGCCGTCTCCTCGGCGCGGCGGAGGAGGCGCTGCGCGAGGGCGGGGTGCGGAACCGGGACGGCGGACACGCCCTGAGCCCCGCCGAACGGCGCGTGGCCGAACTGGCGGCGGCGGGGCACACCAACGCCCAGATCTCCTCCGCGCTCTGCCTCACCCGCCGCACCGTGGAGACCCACCTCACCAACGCCTACCGGAAGCTGCGGATCGCCCGGCGCACCCAGCTGGTGGCGGCGCTGGAGCGGTAGCGGCCGCGGACGCGCCCCCGCCCGGGTGCGGATGCACC
>NZ_JBHVEU010000395.1:0-8392 GCF_042802075.1 Kitasatospora sp. NPDC057518 | reverse complement strand
CTTCGCTGCGCCCTCCCCGCCGTGACGTTCTCCCGGTCGTACGACCGGCCGGATGCACGCCCGGCCGCGCGAACGGGGTCAGTGGTGGAAGCCCGGCCGGGGCGGCACCCCGAGCTCCCGGAGCGGGACGGGCTGGCGCCGCAGCTCCGGCAGCAGCCGGTCGAGGTCGGCCAGCAGCAGGTCGGCGAGGTCCCGGGAGAAGCCGTTGCGGCAGACCACCCGGAGCACCGACAGGTCCTCCCGGTTCGCCGGGAAGGTGTACGCGGGGACCTGCCAGCCGCGCTCGCGCAGCCGCCGTGAGACGTCGAACACGTCGAACGGGACGTCCCCCTCGGTGGTGAGGGCGAACACCGGGACCTGGTCGCCCCGGGTCAGCAGCCGGAAGCCGTCCAGCTTCCCGATCCGCCCGGCCAGGTAGGTGGCGACCTCGCGGCAGGCGCCCTGGACGGCCCGGAAGCCCTCCCGGCCGAGCCGCAGGAAGACGTAGTACTGGGCCACCACCTCGGCGCCGGGCCGGGAGAAGTTGAGGGCGAAGGTCGGCATCTCGCCGCCCAGGTAGTTGACCCGGAAGACCAGCTCCTCCGGCAGCGCCGCCCGGTCGCGCCAGAGCGCCCAGCCCACGCCGGGGTACACCAGGCCGTACTTGTGGCCGGAGGTGTTGATCGAGGCCACCCGGGGCAGCCGGAAGTCCCAGAGCAGCTCCGGGTCGAGGAAGGGCGCCACCATGGCGCCGGAGGCGCCGTCCACGTGCACCGGGACGTCGGTGCCGGTGCGCTCCTGGTAGGCGTCCAGGGCCGCGCAGATCTCCGCGACCGGCTCGTACGAGCCGTCGAAGGTGGAGCCGAGCACGCCGACCACCCCGATCGTGTCCTCGTCGCACAGGGCGACCGCCCGCTCGGCGTCCAGGTGGAAGCGGGTGCCCTCCATCGGCGCGGTGCGCGCCTCGATCTCCCAGAAGTTGCAGAACTTCTCCCAGCACACCTGCACGTTGACGCCCATCACCAGGTTGGGCCGGGCCCCGGCGGCGTAGCGGTCGGCGTTGCGGTGCATCCAGCGGCGCTTGAGTGCCATGCCGGCCAGCATGCAGGCCTCGCTGGAGCCGGTGGTGGAGCAGCCGACCGCGCCGTCCGGGTCGGGGGCGTGCCAGAGGTCGGCGAGGATCGCCACGCAGCGCCGCTCCAGTTCGGCGGTCTGCGGGTACTCGTCCTTGTCGATCATGTTCTTGTCGAGGCACTCGGTCATCAGCCGGGTGGCCTGGGCCTCCATCGAGGTGGTGACGAAGGTCGCCAGGTTGAGCTTGGCGTTGCCGTCCAGCATCAGCTCGTCGTGGATCAGCTGGTACGCGGTCTCGGCCGCGACGGGGACCTCGCCGAGCCGGTGCAGCGGCGGGGCCAGCTTCATCGCGCCCAGCGGGTCGGCGATGGTCGGGTACGGGCCGATGCTCAGCCGGCGGTCGCCGCCGGCCCCCTTGTGCAGCGCCATGGCGTCCTGCCGTCCTTCGGGTCGGTGGCCGTGTCCCGTCCCACGCTGCCACCGGGTGCCGGGCGACGCATCCGCGCGGTCCGTCACCCCTGCTCCGGGGCTCGGTCCGCCGCCCCCGCTCCGGGGTCAGGCCGCCGCCTCCGGGTGGACCTGGTCGCGGGCGGCCCGGTACTGCTGACGCACCGCCGAGCCGATCGCCAGGTCCTGCTCCCCGTCGGGCTCGACGGTCTCGGCGTCGGGCAGCTCCCACTCCGGGGGCTGCGGGGTGCCGGCCAGCGCCCAGGCGGCCTGCCGGGCGGCCCCGCGGGCGGCGTGCGCGCCGGGCGGCGGCACCACGACCGGGACGCCGAACAGCATCGGGGCGATGTGCCGGACGGCGGGCAGCCGCCCGGCCGTGCCGAGCAGGAACACCCGCTTCACCGGGACGCCCTGGGCGCGCAGCACGTCGAGGGCGTCGGCGATGTTGCAGAGCATGCCCTCGACGGCGGCCCGGGCCAGGTGCTGAGGGGTCATCGCCTCGGCCCGCAGGCCGGTCAGGGTGCCGGCCGCGTGCGGCAGCGCGGGGGTGCGCTCGCCGTCCAGGTACGGCAGCAGCACCAGGCCGTAGGCGCCGGGGGAGGAGTGCAGGGCGAGGTCGCTCAGGCCCTCCAGGTCCCGGCCGAGCAGGGCGGCCGTGGAGCGGAGCACCTGGGCGGCGTTGAGGGTGGCGACCATCGGCAGGTGCCGGCCGCTGGCGTCGGCGAAGGAGGAGACCAGGCCGGACGCGTCGACCACGGCCTCCTCGTGCACAGCGAAGATCGTCCCGGCGCTGCCGAGCGAGACCACCGCGTCGCCCGGGCCGAGGCCCAGGCCCAGCGCGGCGGCCATGTTGTCCCCGGTGCCGGCCGAGATCAGCAGGCCCTCGGGGGTGTGCCCGGCGGGCTCGGCCGGGGGCAGGACGTCGGGCAGTCTGAGCTCGTGGCCGAGCGCCAGCTCCACCAGGTCCTGCCGGTACTCGCCGGTGATCGGCGACCAGTAGCCGGTGCCGGAGGCGTCGCCGCGGTCGGTGGTGCGGCGCTTGGGGTGGCCGAGCAGCTGCCAGACCAGCCAGTCGTGCGGCAGCAGCACCTCGGCGACCCGGCGGGCGTTGGCGGGCTCGAACTCGGCCAGCCAGCGCAGCTTGGCGACGGTGTACGTGGGGGCCGGCACGGAGCCGATCGCGGCCGTCCAGGCGGCCGGGCCGCCGAGGGCGTCCAGCAGTTTGGCGGCGGCGCCGCTGGAGCGCGGGTCGTTCCAGAGGATCGCCGGGCGGACCAGCACCCCGCCCGCGTCGAGGCCGATCATCCCGTGCTGCTGGGCGCTGACCCCGATCGCCCGGACGCTCTCCAGCAGGCCGCCGGTCGCGGCGTCGCCGAGCGAGTGCAGCCAGACCTGGGGGTCGGCCTCGCCCGGGCGCAGGTCCTGGTCCTCGGGGACGGGGTGCGGCGCCTTGCCGGAGCGCAGGACGGCGCCGGTGTCGGCGTCGCACGCGACGATCCTGGTGCGGTTGGTCGAGCTGTCTATCCCCGCGACGATGGCCATGCCGAGATCATGCCTCAGCCCGGCCCCGGACGCGTCCGGGCCGGGCGGCCTGTTGCGGGTTCGCGACCCCGGGGCGGGGTCCGCTTCGCCCAGCTGTCACCGTCCCGTCACGGACGGCGGGTACCCGGCCCCACCGCCCCGGGTGAGGCGGTCGGGCCGGGCCCGGCGCTCACGGCCGGAAGGTCCCCCAGCCGTCGTCCTCCGCCCTGGTGCGGTTGAAGTACGGCACCCGGTCGGTGACGGCGTTCGGCAGCCGGTCGCCGACCCGGCCGGCGACCGCGTCGGCCGCCTTCCCGGCCACCGCACCGGCCTGCTGCCGGGCCCGGTCGGTCGCGTTCTGGACCGTGGGGTTCCGGGCGATCTCCCGGGTGACCTTGGCGATCTGTTCGTAGCGCTGGCGCCCGGCTCGCGAGCCCAGGACGTAGCCGGCCGCGAAACCCACGGCCAACGACAGCTTCCACATGGTCGGATCCACCCTCTCCTGGCGGCCTCTGCCGCATTGCCCTACCCGTACGTCGGGACGGCGAACCGTCCGCGCCCCAGCATCCCCGGCCCCGTCGCCGGGCGCGCGCGGGGCACGCCGGGCGGCGATCCGGGGGCGATCCGGGAAAGCGATTGGCGGACCACCCCCCCGAGTGCGCTAATGTATGTCCCGCAGCGAGCGCCGAGGAGCCCGGGAGACCGGGGGCCGAGGCGGGAGCCGATCCCCCATAGCTCAATTGGCAGAGCAGCCGACTGTTAATCGGCAGGTTATTGGTTCGAGTCCAATTGGGGGAGCTCGGGAGAAGGCCCTCCGGGGTCCTGTTCCCGTCCGTGGTACGGAAGTTGGGTACCGCGATCCCGCATAGCTCAATTGGCAGAGCAGCCGACTGTTAATCGGCAGGTTATTGGTTCGAGTCCAATTGCGGGAGCTGCACCGGGCCTGCCCGGTGACTGCTCAGAGCGAAGGCCCCTCGGTCGACCGGGGGGCCTTCGTGTTGTCCCCGTCCGGCTCCGCGGCGTGACGTGCGCGACACCGCCCCCGGCGCCGGGGGCGGTTCCCGGGTCAGGCGGTCGCCTTCCGGTAGAGCTCGGCGACCCGCTGGTCGAAGGTGACGCTGTACGAGGTGCCGGGGGTCTCCCCGCCCTCCTGGTAGCCGCCGATCACGCCGACCACCGCGCCGTTCGAGGTGACCCACGGGCTGCCGCTGGTGCCGTCGGTGTAGCCGCCGCAGTCGAAGCGCTCCTGGGTGGCGCTCTGCGAGCTGGTGCGGACGGCGCAGGTGATCGGCTCGTCGCTCTCGTTCGGGTAGCCGGTGACCGAGACGGACAGCCCGAAGCCCTGGCCGGTGCCGACCGGGTTGCCGCCGACCGCCTCCTCGACCTGCCGGCCGTCGACCGGGCCCACCGTGACGAAGGCCACGTCGTACTCGGGGTCGTCGCCGGCCGCCCAGCGCGGGTCGACGGTGATCGCCTGCACCGGCCAAGTCCCGTACGGGGTGGACCCGTTGCGGTAGCCGGGGGTGAACACCAGGCCGTCCAGCAGGCCGATCCGGCGGGTCTGCACGCAGTGCGCCGCGGTGACCAGCAGGTTGCCCCGGGGGCTGTGCACCACGCTCGCGGTGCAGGCCCGCGGCCCCTGCGCGGTGTGGATGGAGAGGGTGCCGATCCGGTCCCGGGCGGGGCTCCGCTGCGCGACCTCGGCGCGGGGCGCCGCGTCCTGCCCGCCGCAGGCGGTGCCGGCGGCCAGCAGCAGGGCGGCCAGCGCGACCGTTCGTGCCGTGTGCGCGGGCCGTGCCGGGCGGGAGGCCATCGGGGCTCCGTCTCGTCCTCGGGGCGGGCACCGGGGCCGTGCGTTCCGCCGTTCGTGAGGAAGATCTACCAGGCCGGGCCCGGCGGCGCCACCGCCGGGGTCCCGCCCGCCGCCCGGTCAGCCGGTGGCGCGGTCGTACAGCGCCTGGACGCGGTCGCCGAAGTAGCTGCTGTACGAGGTGTCCGGGCTGTTGCCGCCCTCCTGGTAGCCGCCGATCACGCCGACCACGGTGCCGGTCCTGGTGCTCGGGTCGAAGTCGGTGACCCAGGGGCTGCCGCTGGTGCCGCCGGTGTAGTCGGGGCAGTCGATCCGCAGCTGGGTGGGGCTCTGCTGGAGGGTGGTGTTGGAGCAGGTGATCGGGACGCCGCTGCTGCTCGGGTAGCCGGTGATCTTCACCGGGAGCCGGTAGCCGCGGTTGACGCCCAGTCGGTTGGCGCCGAGCACCTGCTGGACCTGCTGCCCGTTCTGGGCCTGGACGACCGCGAAGGCGACGTCCATGTCCGGGTCGGCGTGGTCGTTCCAGGCGTCGTCCACGGTGACGGCCAGCAGCGGCCAGACGCCGCTGGGGGTGTCGCCGTCGCGGTAGCCGGGGACGAAGACCAGGTCGCCGCGCCGGCCGAGCTTCGGGTCCCAGACGCAGTGGGCGGCGGTGACGACGAGGTTGAGCCCGGCGCTGTCGACCACGCTGGCGGTGCAGAAGTGGTCGCCGGTGGCGTTGCGGGTGAACACCGCGCCGACCAGGCCGTTGAGCACGGTGGGCTTGGCGGTGCGGGTGACGCCGGTGTGCCGGCCGGACGCGCCCTTGAACCGCTGACGGTTCCAGCCGTGGCTGTTGACGGCGGTGGAGGTGGCGGCGGTGGTGGGTGGTGCGGAGGTGACGGTCGGGGAGCTTCCGCCCGGCCGCGCCGCGGTGGTGCAGCCCGCCGCGGCCAGCACCAGCGCGAGCGCCGCGGCCGCCGCCCCCGTCCCACGTGTCGTCATCCGCCCAGGCTGCCCCGGACGGGTGCCCCGCCGCCACCCGGGCTGCGCCGCCCGGGAGGGGCGCACCGTCGCGCACCCAGGTGCGCCCCCGGCGAGCATCACGGGTGATCGACCGGCTATGCTGCCCGGGACGGCCTCGCTGGGGCCGTCTGCTGCTGCCGTGTCGACGACCGGCGCGCGCGGCGAACCGGGGCGGTAGCTCAGCCGGTTAGAGCAGGGGACTCATAATCCCTTGGTCGTGGGTTCGAGTCCCACCCGCCCCACCTTCTCGATGTGCGACGAGTGTCGTGACGACCCTTCGCGGGCGGGCCGCCGAGCCGGGGCCCGCCGTCTTTCCACCGCATGCGACGTCGCAGAGTCTAGGCCGCGGCCACCCTCCTTCCCCGTGTGGCGCGCCGGAATTCACCCGCCCGTGGGCATCGGCCCCGACCGGCCCCGACGGCTCTCCGCCGCCTTCTCCGCGGCCGTTCGCTCCTTTCTTCCCGTCACCGGACCCTGGCGCCGCGCGCTCAAAAAGTGATATCACTTTGCCATCGGATGCGGATGCTCGCCGAAGGAGTCGCCCCATGACCACCCCGCCTTTCGCCGTCGAGGACGGTGCCGTCCTGGACCTCCCGGTCCCCAAGATCACCGAACGGGCCATCACCGGGGCGGCCGGCCTGCCGGTCCTCGGCGGCACGCTGCTCGGCCTGCTCGCCGGAGTCGGCTCGTTCGTCGCCGGTGCGGTCCAACTCTCCGGCAGCGGAAAGGGGTTGGGCATCGGGCTGATGGTCCTCGGGCCGGTGCTGCTGCTCGGCTCGGTGGTGCTGATGTGCGGGCTGACGGTGGTCTCGCCCGGACAGGCCCGGGTGGTCCAGCTGCTCGGGCGCTACCGGGGCACCGTCCGCGCCGAGGGCATGACCTGGCTGAACCCCTTCACCAGCCGGCGCCGGATATCCACCCGGATCCGCAACCACGAGACGGAGACCACCAAGGTCAACGACGCGGACGGCAACCCGATCGAGATGGCCGCCGTGGTGGTCTGGCAGGTCGAGGACACCGCGATGGCGGTCTTCGAGGTGGACGACTACGCCGACTTCGTCGCCATCCAGACCGAGACGGCCGTACGGCACATCGCCACCAGCTACCCGTACGACGCCCACCACGAGGGCCAGTTGTCGCTGCGCGACGGCGCGGACGAGATCGCCCGCAAGCTCTCCACCGAGATCGCCGCCAGGGTCGCCGCGGCCGGAGTGCGGGTCATCGAGTCCCGGATCACCAGGCTCGCGTACGCTCCGGAGGTCGCCCAGGTGATGCTCCAGCGCCAGCAGGCCGGGGCCGTGGTGGCGGCGCGCAGGCTGATCGTCGAGGGCGCCGTCGGTATGGTCGAGGAGGCGCTGGACCGGCTCGCCGAACGCGATGTCGTGGAGCTGGACGAGGAGCGCAAGGCCGCCATGGTGAGCAACCTCCTGGTGGTGCTCTGCGGCGACCGCGGCACCCAGCCCGTCGTGAACACGGGCTCCCTCTACCAGTAAGGCGAGGCCTTGGCGACGGAACGGAAGAAGCTCCTGTTGCGACTGGACCCTTCAGTTCACGACGCGCTGGCCCGGTGGGCCGGGGACGAACTGCGCAGCACCAACGCCCAGATCGAGTTCCTGCTCCGCCGCGCCCTCACCGACGCCGGCCGGATGCCCGGCGGCGCGGCCCGGCTCCCCCGGCGCGGACGCCCGCCCAAGGAGAGCCCGCCCGAGGAGAACCCGGAGAGCCGCCCGGAGAGCCCGGAGAGTCCGCAGAGCGGTGGTTCCGCGGCGGACTGACCGCGGCGGTCCGGGCACCGACCGAACGACCGGAGAACGAGATGGACCTGCTCGCCAAACTGCCCAGCAAGCCGCCCGCCGACCTCCCCGTCAACCTGCCCGAGAAGCTGTACCTGCTCGCCTACGACCCGCGGCGCGGGCGGATCACCCGGCAGTCCACCCTCCACCTGGTGCTGCAGGCGGCGGCGCTGACCGAACTGCTGCGCCGCGGACTGGTGCGCGAGGAGGGCCGGACGGCCGTCGCGAGGGTCCGGGACTCCGCCGCCTCGGCCGGCCTCGACCCGTACAGCGCCCACCTGCTGGGCCGGATCCAGGAGAAGCGGCCGCACAGCTGGAGCTGGTGGATCGGCCGCGCCCCCAGCGTCGGGCGCGACCAGCCGGCCCGGCGGATCCGGGAGGGCCTGGCGGAGGCGGGCTGGATCGGCCTCCAGCAGGGCCGGGCGGCCGGGGTGTTCCCGGTCACCCGGGTCACCCTGGACGGGCCCGAGGTGCGCGCGGCGCTGGCGGCCTCCGTCACCGCCGCGCTGAAGGGCCCGCTCAGCCGGGTGGACCCGGCCGACGCGGCGCTGGTGGCCCTGGTCGCCGCGGGGCGGCTGCGCACGGTGCTGGATCCCAAGCAGCGCCGGGAGTACCGAGGCCGGATCGAGAAGCTGTACCCGGCGGCCGGCCCGGTCCCGAAGGCGCTCGGCTCGGCCCTCGCCTGGCGCCAGGCGAGCCACACGGCGGAGATCGCCGTCCTGGGCTGACGGGCCGTCCACGGGGGTGGCGGCCCGTCCCGGGG
>NZ_JBHVEU010000394.1:0-8393 GCF_042802075.1 Kitasatospora sp. NPDC057518 | reverse complement strand
GTCCACGCCCCGCGGTGACGTTGGATCGGAAACGGCTGATCAGGCGTGGCCCAGGGTGCGGCGGGTACCCGCCGAGCCCGGGGCGCGCGTTCGCGCACCCGAGGCATCCCGCGGACCAGGAGGAGAAATGACCCAGCACGGCAGGGCCCTGGCAATCGTGACGAACTACGGCGTCGAACAGGACGAACTGCTCGTCCCCGTACGGCACCTGCGCGAGAACGGCGTCCACGTCGACATCGCAGCCCCCACCCGGGCCGACGAACCGCTGGTCACGGACGACGCCGGCAACTGGCGGCTGGTGACTTCACGCAACCCCGGTGACCTCGAACACTTCCTCCGGGGAGTCGATGCCGCGCTGCGCACCCGGCCGGGGCCGCTGGCGCGCGCTGAGCGCGGGCCACGTGCGACGACTGTTTGGCTCCGGGGCTCCCGGGGACACGCAGGGGCGATGGAAACCCGCCCGACGGAGGCGGGGGCTTCACCGCACCGTCGGGCTGACCCCCGTAACCGGCAAGGCCAGAGAACGGAGCGTCCGCCGTGCACCACGACGAAGACCTACTGGAGCAGCTGACCGCCGACCACCGGTCCGTGCTGGTCCACTTCAGCGAACTCAGCGGCATCCCCAGTGGGGACCCGCAGCGCAAGGACCTGGCCGACCTCGTGACCGATCAACTGGTCCGCCATACCCGGGCCGAGGAGCAGCATCTCTATCCGCTCGCCCGTGACCGGTTGGCCGACGGGCAGGCCTTGGTGGAACGCGAACTCGCCGACCACCGAGGGGTGGAAGCGTTGCTGGAGGAGCTCCGCCCGACCCATGTCACCTCGCCCCGCTTCGATCGGCTGGTCGCCCGGTTGATCGAGGAGGTCACCCGGCACGCCGGCGACGAGGAGACGCGACTCTTCCCGGCCGTACGGGCAGTGTCGAGCGAGGCCGAGCTGCGCGACCTCGCGATCAGGGCGCGGGAGACCAAGGAGTCCTCCACCGGCCGGCCCCGCCACCAACCGCCCACCGCACGCCCGGCGGACCGCCTGCCGTCCCCCGAGCGCTCAGCCGCCGAGCGGATGCGGGACTTCCTGACCCCGGGCGGGCCGCACTGACCCCGGGCGGCACCCGAACCCCCGGCCGTGGTGCGGTCGGTCCCGACCGGTGCCGATCCACACGACCAGCTGACGGAGGGGCAGTTGACCTGCCTGGCGGCCGGCTACGATCAGCCGCCGGTCCGACCCCCTCCAGGTCAGGAGTCGTTCGCGGGGCCGGGCGGTGATCAGCGGCGCGCGTTCCGTCCCGTGGACGTGTAGCCGCGACCCGCTCGGGCAGGCGCTGGGCATGGCTGGACCGGGCCGAGGAGAGGAGGCCAGGCATGGACCGCTTCCGGCAAGTGCCGCTGACAGGGCCGATCGGAACGGCAGGCCCGGTCGGAGTCCCGGTGAACCCGGGGGCTCCGGGCGCGGGGGAGACCAAGCGGTTCGTGTTCTCCGGTCGGGAGGGCGCCGTGCAGGCGGGCCGTGATTTCAGTCGGGAGGCCTTGCGGTCCTGGTCCTGGCTGCCGACCGCGGACGAGGAACGGCTGGGGGTCGCCGAGGACCTTCTGCTGATGGTCGCCGAACTGGTCGCCAATGCCTGCCTGCACACCTCCGGTGGGCCGGGCGAACTGCGGCTGAGCTGGGACGGGCGCCGTCTGCGGGCGGAGGTCACGGACACCAGCCCGGTGCCGCCCGAGCTGCGCCCGCACGCCGACCCGGGCCGACCGGGCGGACACGGTCTCCGTGTGGTGGAGCGACTTGCGGGGTCTTGGGGCTGCGCGCCCGAGGGCGGGGGCAAGGTGGTCTGGCTGGAGATTGGGTTCCCGCCGGGTCCGCCGAACCACCGAGAGTGCTCGGCCTGAGGACCGGGCCCGGGACGCTGGGTGGCCATCCGAGGTCGGCTCGGCAAGAGAGAGCTCGGATCCTGAGTCGGGAACCGATTCCGGGGTAGAAGCCTCAGAGAGCGGCCGTGATCCGTCCGGCTGCCGCAGCACCGTGGACGGTGCCACCGGGACCGCGCTTGAAGAAGCCGGGCACAGGTTCTGGGAAAGGAGTCCGCGACGCATGGGGTGTGAGCCCCACACGTGTCGCCGGGCGTGATGCCGATGCCCTGGAGATCCAGTGTCTATCCGTGTGGAAACCACCGATCGCGAAGCCGTCCCTGCGGGTCTGCCGCCCGATCTGCCGCGACGGCCCACGGCGGCTGAACTCCGCCGTATGGGGAAGTCCGAGGCGCGGGAGCTGAGCGACGCGCTGTTCGGGCGGCTGGCCGGGCTGGCCCGCGAGAGCCGCGCCTACAGCTACGTCCGCGGCACGATCATTGAGCTCAACATGCCGCTGGTGCGCTTCATCGCCGCCCGCTACCGGCACCGGGCCGAGGACATGGAGGACATCCTCCAGGTCGGCACGATCGGCCTGATCAAGGCGGTCGACGGCTACGACCCGCGGCGCGGCCTGGAGTTCGTCACCTACGCGATCCCCACCATCACCGGCGAGATCAAGCGGTTCTTCCGCGACACCTCCTGGCCGGTGCGCGTCCCGCGCGGTACGCAGGAGCTCTACCTCGCCGTCGTCCGCGGCTCCGACCGCCTGGAGCAGGAACTCGGCCGGCAACCGCGGCCCGAGGAGATCGCCGAGGACCTGCACCTCACCGTCGAGCAGGCCGCCGAGGGGCTGCTGGCGGGCCGGGCCTGCCGCCCCAGCTCCCTGGACGCGCTGCGCGACCAGGAGACCGAAGAGACCGGCAGCGCCCTGCTCGACCGGCTCGGCGGCTGCGACCCCGGCATCGAACTCGCCGACTTCCGCACCGCCGTCCGCCCGCTGCTGGCCCGCCTGCCGGAGCGCGAGCAGACCGTCCTCAAGCTGCGGTTCTGGGACGGCTGCACCCAGTCCCGGATAGCGGACCGGATCGGCGTCTCCCAGATGCACGTCTCCCGGCTGCTCAGTGCCACCCTCGCCCTGCTGCGCGAGCAGTTGGACGACCTGGACGCCGACGGCTGGGCCGACAGCGCGGAGCCGGCGGAATCGGGCTGAGGCCGACCAGGCGAGCCGCGGTTCCGGCGTGCGGCTTCAGGCCGCCGCCCGCATCGCCGCCCGCCTCGGCGGGCCCAAGCCGGACGACGACAGCTGTCTACTGGCCGTCCGGCTTCGGGCGGGGCCGGGGCGTTAGCGAACGCGGAACCCGGGTAGCCGCAGCGGCGGACCATGGGGACGGCGGCGCGAGGAGGCGGACGGATGGATCGGCGTGAGCGGGTGGAGCTGCGCGGGATCGAGCGGGGGCTGCGCCGGGACCACGTCCTGGAGCTGAGGCTTCGCGTCGTCGGGTTCCGCTTGCGCGGCCGGGCCTGGGACGTGCTGCGCGGCGTGCGGCCGCGGACCGTGCTGGCGCTCGCCCTGCTGTCGCTGGGCCTGCTCGGGGCAGGCCTGGGGACGTCCGAGGCGCCGTTTCTGTGGGTCTTCACGGGCTGCTGGGCGCTGACCCTGACCATCGCCTTCGCGGTGCTCTGTGCCTGCGCCGACGGCCGCCAGGAGGAAGGGTGAATGCGCTGCCCGCGTCGCGCGGTCCGCTGTCGGCGGCGTTGACGGCCCTGCTCACCTCCGGACCGCCCGGAGCGGGCTGTCTGCCCACACCGCCCGGCCCGTTCGACGAGCCGTGGGGCGAGGACCACCAGCTGGCCCTGCACCTCTGCTACGAGCTCCACGACCGCGGGCTGCCCGGGGTCCTGGACGACTGGGAGTGGGATCCCGAACTCCTGAGATTCCGCCAGGGGTTGGAGCGTTCATTCCTGGCCGCGGTGCGTGCGGAGGTGGAGCCCGCGCCGCCCTTGCGGGACGCGTTCGAAGCACTGCTCACCGAGCCGCCCGACGGCACCGGCCCGTCGCACTTCCTGCTCGCCGAGGGTGAGCGCCGGCACGCCCGCGAGTACCTGGTGCACCGATCGGTCTACCACCTCAAGGAGGCGGACCCGCAGCTGTGGATGCTGCCGAGGATCCATGGGCCCGCACAGGCGGTGCTGACGGCGATCCTCTACGACGAGTACGGCGCCGGACGGCCGGAGCGGGCCCACGCCCGGCTCTTCGAGCGGATGATGGCCGCCTTCGGCCTCGACCCCGGCTACGGGCACTACCTGGACTTCGTGCCGGCGCCGACCCTGGCCGTGGTCAACCTGATGACGCTCTTCGGCCTGCACCGGGCGATGCGCGGGGCGGCCGTCGGGCACTTCGCGACCGTCGAGATCACTTCCTCGCCCGGCTCCGCCCGCTTGGCGGCGGCGTTGGAACGGCTCGGCGGCGGCCCGGATGGCACCCTCTTCTACCGCGAGCACGTCGAGGCGGACGCCGTCCACGAGCAACTCGTGCGCCGCGGGGTCATCGAGGAACTGGTCGCGGCCGAGCCCGAGTTCGCCAGGGACGTGGCGTTCGGCGTGGCCGCGGCCGGGGTGGTCGGCGGGCGCTTCGCGAACCACTTGCTCGACCACTGGCGGGCCGGACGCAGCTCGCTTCGCTCACCCCTCCCGGACGGCACAGGCTGAGCCGGGCCCGCCCGCGACCTCGCGCGGTCCGACCGGGAAAGATGGTCAGCCGGCTGCGGGGAGCCGGATCTCCAGATGCCCGGAAAGTACTCGGGCCTCCATGACCGGCTGGGGTGCGGTGGCCGGGCCGTGCACCACTTCGCCGTCCCGGAGCCGGAACGTGCTGCCGTGCCAGGGACAGCGCAGACAGCCCTCCACGAGGGAGCCCTCGGAGAGCGGCCCGGACAGGTGGGCGCAGCGCTCGGCCAGCACGTGGCAGCGGTCGCCCTCGCGGACCACGACCACGGCCAGTTCGCCGGCCGTCGCCCGCACGGGCTTCCCCTCCGGGAAGTCCTCCACCGCGCCGAGGGAGACCCAGTCCGCGGGCGCCAGGCGAGGCACGGCGGCGGCCCGGTCGGGGCCGGCGGCCTGCCGGTAGGCCAGGTGCCCGCCGAGCGCGGCGGCGGCTGAGACGACGGTCGCCCCGGCCAGGCCGAGCAGCCGGCCGCGGGCCCGGTGCCCCCGGCAGCGGGCCACGAGCGAGCCGGCGTAGAGCAGCACACCGGTGGTGTTGCCCAGCGCGTGCACCAGGCCGGTGCGGCGGCGCGACGGGTCGAGCCGGGCCCAGTCCACCCAGCCGGTGAGGGCGGTGGGCCCGGCGGTCAGCAGCCCGGCCGCCACCAGGGTGTCGGCGGACCGGTGCCCGCCGGGGAGGTAGTCCAGTACTGCGGCGGACGTCCAGAAGCCGATCGGCAGCTGGACCATCGCGGGGTGGAGCGGGTGGCCCAGCCACACGCCGTGCAGCGCGTCTCGGTAGGGCCCGAGCGGGAGGGCCTCGACCGCCTTGGCGAGAGGGCGGGCCGGAGCGTCGAGGAGGTCCCAGTGCTCCGGTGCGTCCAGGGCTTGGCGCAGTCGGCGGGACCACCGGCGGGTGCGCAGGGGTGTGTTTTCCATACCAGAGCGGCTAGCCAGGCACCGGACCGGCAAACCCGGACGGCAGGGTGTGTCCGGGAGCCGGTCCGGGCAGGCGTACGAGAGTGGCCGTAAGCCCGACCGTGACCGGAGAGCGGGGTCGGCGCCGTCCCTCCGTGGCTGCGGGGGCGGCAGGCGCAACGCCGTCGGGCCCTGGCTCAGGAGACCGTGGCGACGCCGTCGGGCCGCGCCGAGACCGTTTTTCAGAACAGGGCGGCCTGGCGGAGCGCGGTGACGGTGCTGGCTCCGGTGATCCGGCCCGGGGAGACATCGATGTCCCGGTCGTCGCGCATCCTCTTGAGGAGCGGTATGACCTGGGTGGGGCGGTAGACGGTCTCCAGGAGGGCGTACTTCTTGAGCTGGTCGACGCTGCGGGCGGCGGGGGCGGTGCGCAGGTGGTCGAGCAGGATGCGGCGCAGGGGGCCGGTGTCGGGTTCGAGTTCGAGGTCGAGGGCCTGCTGGTTGGGGTCCTTGGGGTCGCGGTAGCGCACGCCGGAGGTGGTGTCGACGACCCACATGGCCTCCTTCATCTTCTCCACGCCCCGCTCGTGGCGGGTGCCGAAGATCAGGTAGAGGAGGTGGCCGGCCTCGTCGATCATCTCGAAGACCAGGGTGTGCTGGAACCCGGCGCGTCCGAGGGACTCGCGGTAGCGGTCGCGCAGGTAGGCGGCCTTCGCGGAGGAGGGCTGCTGGAAAACGCCGTGCCAGTCGCTGTCGCCGAAGAAGGCGTCGCCGGCCGCGCGGTGGCGTTCGTCCTTGCCGGCGAAGCGGACGAGGAAGGCGGGTTGGAAGGTGACCATCACCTCGCTGCGGCGCTGGGTGGCGATCCGTCGCAGGAGGGGGAACGGGATCTCCGGACCGCCGAAGCCGTCGAGCAGGACGAACATGGGGTGGATCAGACTGCCGGCTAGGGCGAGCTGCTGCAGCAGGTCGGGATGGCACCGGCCCTGTGCTACGTGCACGTCCAGTCGGCCGCTCCGGGGCCCGTGGGTGCCTGCGGCCGCCTCGATGCGGCGTTCCAGCTCGGTCCTGCGCCGGGCGTCCTCCTCGACCAGTACCATATTCACGCGCCGGGGGCTGCGCCGAAGCGCTCCGGAGAAGACCTGGTGGGCGACGACAGGGGAGCCGGGTTCGCCGTCGCGGTAGACGCCGGGGCCCGCGAAGCCCTCGGCATAGGTGATGATCTCGTTGCGGCTGAGCATGATCGGTGCCCAGGCCTGGAGGTAGCGCCGCAGCAGGGCGTGCTTGGCGGCGGTGTGCGGGTCGCGTGGCCAGATGACGTCCTTTGGTGCCGCCATGTGTCTCCCCGGTGCGGTGAGCCGTCGCTGCCGGAGGCAGGATCACACAATCGTCACGGCGCGAACAGAGGGCGTGCACGGCGCACTGGATCAGGGCGCCACGAGCGGCCCCCGTACGGGCATCTCGTCCCAGGTACGGCCGTTGAGGTCACGGCCGCGAGCCTTGGGGTTGCGGCCGCCCCACTGCTTGAAGAAGAACGGCACGCCGGCCGCCTGGCAGGCGTCGCGGACGGTGGCGACCCACGCGGGGTCCATCGGGCGGTGGCCGGGGCCCGACTCGCCGCCGACGATCACCCAGCCGATGCCGTCGAGGTCCAGTTCCGGCAGCGGTCCGAGCAGCGGCTCCAGGGAGAGGAACCGGACCGCGGCCGGGACGGCTCGCAGATCGTCGATGCGATCCAGCTGGCTCTCGTCCTCGACCGACACTCCCATCCACAAGTTGTCCGGCCACTTCAGTCGGCCGGCGGCCCGGCGAAGGCGCACGGAGCGCTTCGTCAGCACCTGGTAGGTGTGCTGGGGGGTGTCGGCGATCACCTGGAACACGTCCCGGACGAACGGGAGCGGCACCCGGGCATGGAAGAGGTCGCTCATCGAGTTCACGAACACGACCCGGGGGCTGTGCCAGCGCTTCGGGACGTCGAGCGCGTCCGGATGCAGCGCAAGACCGAAGCCGGGTCCGGACGTTCGAGGGTCACCGTCCGTCTGGTACTTGGCGGCGCCCATGGCCTTCAGCCGCTTGGCCAGGGTCAGGGCGTAGCAGTTGTCGCAGCCGGCGGAGACCCGGTCGCATCCGGTGGTCGGGTTCCAGGTCGCTTCCGTCCACTCGATTGCGCTTCGATCGCTCACTGCCGCTCCTCACTGCCGTGCCGGGCCTCGCGCCGACCGTTGTCCGGCGAGGGCCGCCAACCGCCTACCTTCCTCCGCCTACACCACCGGTGTCGAACCCGCAGGCCAGGCCGATGGCTCCTCCGGCCGAGCCGGCGGAACGGAGTTCGGCCGGTGCCGGAGTACGTTGGCGACTCCCGGGCTGATGCCGTCCGTCGGCCTCGGCGCTGTGGCTCGGGGGCGGGAAGGCGGTCGGCAGGGAGGTCGCGATGCGCGGCAACCGGAATGGAATCCCGAGCTGACGCATGATCAGACAAGGTCAGCAAGAGGTCAGCATCAGGATGAGTAGACCCTGCTGTACACGCGGACACATGAGAGCACTCGTCGACCATGCCGAGTCGCCACGGGACGCCCGGAGGCCTGCCCGCAGCTTTCCTGCGCGAGCTGCTCAAGAGCGTCCTGTGTTCGCCAGGCGGCAGCCCTGACAGTAGATCGGGGGAGGCATTTTCGCAGGTCAGCATAGTCCTGTCCGGGGTGTCAACCGCATGCTCCGCACTGCTTGTGCATACCTGGGCAGCGGCTTGATCGCGTACCTGGCCCGCACCCTGCCCCCCTTCCCCAGCCTCTCCCTCGCCTATACGATCTCCCTACCGGATCGGTTGACATAGTTCGCCCAGTTCTACCTCGACTGCCTCTCCCAGGCCTCGTACCTGATCGCCGACGAGCGCACCGGCCAGGCCGTGATCGTCGACCCCCGCCGGGA
>NZ_JBHVEU010000393.1:0-8427 GCF_042802075.1 Kitasatospora sp. NPDC057518 | reverse complement strand
GGGGTCGGAAGAAACAATTTTCTTTTATTTGAATTTTCTCTATCCAGGATAGGTTTCCTGCGGCGTCACCTCAGGGTGCAGCCGGTTGGTGAGCCGGTCTCGGATGGCGGGTCTACCGACCTTCAGGTCCCGGCGGGCCGCCCGTACGGGGCGAGTTTGGCGAAGCGGCTGTCAGGTGGGGGTCGGGTGGGCCATCCTCGTGGCCATGACCTCCGAGCAGCCGCCGTCCGCAGTCGGCTCCCGCCCGTCCCGCGGCCTGGTCCTCACCGTTGCCGCCGTGCTGGTCGTCCTGCTCGCGGTGGTGGCCACCGCGGTGCTGTGGCCGGACGACAAGAAGCCGGCCGCCGCGCCGCCGCCGCCCACGCCGACTCCCACGGCCACCCAGACGCCGACACCCACCCCTACGCCCACGCCGCAGCCGCCGTACGCGTTCTTCCCGGTCGGCGCCTGCTTCGACCACCCGCAGCTGAGCCCGGTGATCACCAAGCCGGAGGAACGCCCCTGCGTCGGCGACCACGACGGTGAGGTGATCGCCGACCTCAAGCTCGCGGACGGGATCACCGGCGACATCCCGCTGGCGCTTGCCATGCGCGACGGCTGCAAGGAGGTCGAAGCCGCCGCCAAGGCCCGCCAGGGCGACGGAAAGACCTACTACGGCCGCCAGTTCGGCCCTGCCATGGCCAACTACCAGCAGGGCTGGCGTGACTACACCTGCACCCTGGCCGCCAGCAACAAGCAGGGCGGCCCCAAGCTCACCGGGCAGCTGCACCCGTAGCGGCTCCGGCGGGGGAGCGAGGCGGGTGCGGCGGGGCGGGCTGACACAATGGGGTGCATGTCCACCACACCCGCCGCTCCCGGCAGCACCGCCCTCGCCCCCGAGATCGCCGCGCGGCTCAAGCGCTCCGAGGACGGGCTGGTCCCGGCCATCGCCCAGCAGTACGACACCGGCGAGGTGCTGATGCTCGGGTGGATGGACGACGAGGCGCTGCACCGCACCCTCACCACGGGCCGCTGCACCTACTGGAGCCGCAGCCGCCGTGAGTACTGGGTGAAGGGCGACACCTCGGGCCACGTCCAGGCGGTCAAGTCGGTGGCCCTGGACTGCGACGGCGACACCCTGCTGGTCAGGGTCGACCAGAGCGGCGCGGCCTGCCACACCGGTGACCGCACCTGCTTCGACGCCGACGTGCTCCCGCTCTCCTGACCCAAGTCCACTCGAAGAACTCAAGAAGGTGCCGCCCGTCATGGATCTCGAAGCCTTCCGCAAGCTCGCCGTCGACACCCGGGTCATCCCGGTCACCCGCAGGCTCCTCGCGGACGGCCTCACCCCGATCGGCCTCTACCGCACCCTCGCCGAGGAGCGGCCCGGCACCTTCCTGCTGGAGTCCGCCGAGCAGGGCCGCAGCTGGTCGCGCTACTCCTTCGTCGGGGTGCGCAGCGCCGCCGCGCTGACCGTCGGCCCGGACGGCGGGGCCCGCTGGCTCGGCACCCCGCCGGTCGGCATCCCCACCGCGGGCGACCCGCTGGAGGTGCTGCGCGCCACCCTCCAGGCGCTGCACACCCCGCGGCTGGAGGACGACGGCCTGCCCCCGCTCACCGGCGGCCTGGTCGGCTACCTCGGCTACGACATCGTCCGCCGGCTGGAGAAGCTGCCCGACCTCAACCCGGACGACCTGGGCCTGCCCGAGCTGACCATGCTGCTCGCCACCGACCTCGCGGTGCTCGACCACGTCGACGGCACGGTGCTGCTGATCGCCAACGCCGTCAACCACAACGACCTGGCCAGCGGCGCGGACGAGGCCTGGGCGGACGCGGTGGCCCGGCTGGACGCGATGGAGGCCGAGCTGTCCAAGCCGGTCGACCCGGGCCTGGCCACCTTCACCCCGGCCGGCCCCGGTGAGGTGCACTCGCCGTTCGGCGGCGAGCCGTACCGGGCCGCGGTGGAGACGATCAAGGAGCGGATCCGGGCCGGCGAGGCCTTCCAGGTGGTGCCCTCGCAGCGCTTCGAGGCGCCCTGCCCCGCCTCCGCGCTGGACGTCTACCGGGTGCTGCGCACCACCAACCCCAGCCCGTACATGTACCTGTTCCGCTTCCCCGGGCCGGACGGCGGGGCCGAGGGCGGCTTCGACGTGGTCGGCTCCAGCCCGGAGGCGCTGGTCAAGGTCACCGACGGCGAGGCGATGCTGCACCCGATCGCCGGCACCCGGCACCGCGGCGACACCCCGCAGGAGGACGCGGAGCTGGCCGCCGAGCTGCTCGCCGACCCCAAGGAGCGGGCCGAGCACCTGATGCTGGTGGACCTCGGCCGCAACGACCTCGGCCGGGTCTGCGAGCCGGGCAGCGTCGAGGTGGTCGACTTCATGCACATCGAGCGCTACAGCCACGTGATGCACATCGTGTCGACGGTGACCGGCACGGTCGCCCCGGGGCGGACCGCCTTCGACGTGCTGACCGCCTGCTTCCCGGCCGGCACCCTCTCCGGCGCGCCCAAGCCGCGGGCGATGCGGATCATCGAGGAGCTGGAGCCCACCCGCCGCGGCCTGTACGGCGGCTGCGTCGGCTACCTGGACTTCGCCGGGGACTCGGACACCGCGATCGCGATCCGCACCGCGGTGCTGCGCGACGGCACCGCGTACGTGCAGGCCGGCGCGGGCGTGGTCGCCGACTCCGACCCGCACGGCGAGGACACCGAGTGCCGCAACAAGGCGGCCGCCGTGCTGCGGGCGGTCGCCACCGCCAATACGCTGCGGACGCCGGAACTGTCCTGACGTGTGAGGAGGCGGCCGGGATGCCCGAGGCGCCGTACGACGAGCTGCGCTGGGAGGCCGTTTTCGGGACGGCCTCCCAGATCCGGGAAGGGCTCGCGGGCGCGGGGCGGGTGCTGTCCGGGGTCCTGATCGACTTCCCGGTCGCGCACGGCCCGCTCGCCCCGGACCTGGTGGTGGTCGCCCCCGGCGCCGCCCGCACCGCCCGGGGCCGGTACGGGGCCGCGGACGCCGAGGCGGTGCTGGAGGTGGCGCACCCGGGCCGTGACCACGTCTTCGCGCGGGCCTGCGCGGAGAGCGGCGTGCCGCTGTACGTGGTGGTCGATCCGGCGGCGGCGGTCTGCACCGTGCACACCGCGCCGTCCCCCGAGGGGGTGTACCGGGAGGCGGAGCGGGTGCCGTTCGGCAACGACCTGTTCCTGCCGCTCGGCGGCCGCACGGTGGTGCTGCGGACGGACGGGTTCCCCACGCCGTAACCCACCCCGCCGGCCGACCCGCCCGCCACCGCGCCGACCGCCCCGCCCGACGGCTCGCCCGACGGCCCGTTCCCCACCCCGGGTACGGACCCCGGCGTCGGTCGGGGGATAGTGGACGGGTGACCGCTGAGCAGACCCCCGCCCCCGCCGCCCCCAGCCGCCGCACCCTCGGCATCATGCTGCTGCTGACCGTGCTGAGCGCCGTGCTGGTGCTGACCGCGGTCGGGCGGACCTGGGCCGAGGGCCGGGCCGGCACCCTGGACGTGTCCGTCACCGGCGGCAGGATCTCCGAACTGCCCGGCGGGCTGGCCCTGGTGGGTCTCGCCGCGGCCGTCGCGGTGTTCGCGGTGCGCGGCGCCGGCCGGCTGGCGGTCGGCGCGCTGACCCTGCTGGCCGGGCTCGGCGCGGCCGCCGCCTCGGTGGCCGGGGCGGGCGACACCGCCGCGCTGGACGCCGAGGCCGCCCGCAAGCTGGCGCTGACCGGTTCGGCGGCCACCGAGGTCTCGCACACCGCCTGGCCCTGGGTCGCGCTGGTCGGCGGGGTCCTGCTGGCCCTGGCCGGACTGCTCACCCTGCGCTACGGCCGGGGCTGGCCGGCCATGGGCAGCCGCTACGAGGCGCCGACCCGCAAGGCCCCGGCGCGGACCGAGACGCCGGGCGACCTGTGGAAGGCCCTGGACCGGGGCGAGGACCCGACCGCGGTGTGAGCCGCGCGCATGTGACGCGGCCCGCGCGCATGTGACGCGATAGACCCGCCACCCGCTTTGGGCCGTCGGTGTGTGGCCCGGCACAATGGAACCCGTCAACCCGCCGGCGGCCCCGCAGGCCCGGCCGGGCCCCGAGAGCCAAGGAGCACCACTCAGATGGCAGCAGCAGCACACGGCCACACCACCGCCGCCTGGACCGGCGTCGTCATCTCCTTCGTCGGCTTCGGCGTCGCGGGCGTCGCCATGATCCTGCCGTCGGTTCTGCTCGTCTGGGTCGGCCTGGCGGTCATCCTGGCCGGTGGCGTGGTCGGCAAGGCCATGTCCCTCGCGGGCATGGGCAAGCAGCCCAGCGCCAACGTCTACAAGTCGGCCGAGGAGCAGCTCGCGGCCCGTGAGGCCCGCGCCGCCGTCGCCGCCTGACGACGGGCTCGTCGCACCACACGACCACACGTTTGTCGTACATCGGAACGGCGGGCGCGCCACGCCCGCCGTTTCGTCGTGTCCGGGCCCGACCCGGGCAGAATCGGGGCGTGAACGCCGCCCCCACCGCTTCCACCGCCTCCGCCCCGCCGCCCGTGCGGCGCCGGCTGAGCCCGCCGCTGACCGCGCTGGCGGCGGTGGCCGTCCCCGCCGCGTACGTCGCCGTGGTGGACCCGAACACCCCCGGGCACTACCCCGAGTGCCCGTTCCTGACCGCCACCGGCTGGTGGTGCCCCGGCTGCGGGGGGCTGCGCTGCGTCCACGCGCTGAGCCACGGGGACCTCACCGGCGCCCTGCACGACAACGCCGTCGTGGTCCTGCTGTTCGGCGTGCTGGCGGTGCTGTGGCTGCGCTGGGGCTGGGCCGCGCTGACCGGCGGGCCGCCGCCCAGGATCACCGTCGGGGGCCGGCGGTGGGCGCTGATCGCCCTGCTGGTGCTGGTGTTCACAGTGGTGCGCAACTCGGGGGTCGGTGCCGGGCTGGCGCCGCCGCTGGTCTGACCGGGCCGCGCGACCGCCGCTTCCCGTACGCCGTGACGCCACGTCCCGGCCACCGGTCGCGGCCGGCTCGGAGAGCGTCCGAAAACCGGTGCGAAGACCGTCCGAAAACCGGTGCACGCCCGGTGAAGCCGCAGCTGGGGACCGCCGGAGCGGGAGTCCGGTCCGCGAGACGCGGTTCGAACCGGTGCGCCCCCCGCCCCCGGCTGCCGATACCATCGAAGAGTCGGTGGGCTGTCGCCCGCCGGCTCACGCCGGCCAACTGGCAGAAAAGATGGGGGCTCCTGAGTGAGTGTGCTCGACTCGATCATCGAAGGGGTCCGCGAGGACCTCGCCGAGCGGCAGGCCCGGGTCTCCCTGGACGAGCTCAAGGCGCTGGCCGCCAAGGCTCCGGAGGCCAAGGACGGCGTCGCCGCCCTCCGGGGCGACGGGGTCCGGGTGATCTGCGAGGTGAAGCGCTCCAGCCCGTCCAAGGGCGCCCTGGCCTCGATCGCCGATCCGGCCGCCCTGGCGGTGGACTACGCGGCCGGCGGTGCCGCCGCGATCAGCGTGCTGACCGAGCAGCGCCGCTTCGGCGGTTCGCTGGCCGACCTGGACGCCGTCCGCGCCGCGGTGGACACCCCGCTGCTGCGCAAGGACTTCATCGTCACCGCCTACCAGCTGTGGGAGGCCCGTGCGCACGGCGCCGACCTCGCGCTGCTGATCGTCGCGGCCCTCGACCAGCCGGCCCTGGTGTCGCTGATCGAGCGCGCCGAGTCGATCGGCCTCACCCCGCTGGTCGAGGTGCACGACGAGGAGGAGATCAAGCGCGCGGTGGACGCCGGCGCCCGGATCATCGGCGTCAACGCCCGCAACCTGAAGACGCTCGAGGTGGACCGCAACACCTTCGAGAACGTCGCCCACGCCATCCCGGACGGCATCGTCAAGATCGCCGAGTCCGGTGTGCGCGGCCCGCTGGACGTGATCAACTACGCCAACCTCGGCGCCGACGCGGTGCTGGTCGGCGAGTCCCTGGTGACCGGCAAGGACCCGCGTGCCGCGGTCGCCGACCTGGTCGCCGCCGGGGCCCACCCCGCCGTCCGGCACAAGGACTGACCCCCACCCCATGAAGATCGCCGCCCGACTCGCCCCCGGTTGCCGCCCGCGCGGCTGCCGCGCGCCCGCACGCCGGGTGCTGGGGCGTCGGGTGCGGTACGTCATCGGGTGCGAGCCCGGGCAGGTGCCGGGACGGCGATGGCGCGTGACGTCCGGCTGAAGCCCAGCCGGGAAGACGTCGTTGTCGTCCATCTCCGTTCAAGGGAAACCACCATGTCCGAAAAGGACTACCTGCCCGGCGCCCAGGTGCCGGACGCGCGCGGCTACTTCGGCGCGTACGGCGGCCGCTTCATCCCCGAGGCGCTGGTCGCCGCGGTCGAGCAGGTCGCCGAGGAGTACGAGAAGGCCAAGACCGACCCGGCCTTCACCGCCGAGCTCGACGCGCTGCTCAAGGACTACACCGGGCGCCCGAGCCCGCTGACCGACGTGCACCGCTTCTCCGCCGAGGCGGGCGGCGCGCGCATCCTGCTCAAGCGCGAGGACCTCAACCACACCGGCTCGCACAAGATCAACAACGTGCTGGGCCAGGCGCTGCTCACCAAGCGGATGGGCAAGACCCGGATCATCGCCGAGACCGGCGCCGGCCAGCACGGCGTGGCCACCGCGACCGCCTGCGCCCTGTTCGGCTTCGACTGCACCATCTACATGGGCGAGGTCGACACCCAGCGCCAGGCGCTCAACGTCGCCCGGATGCGGATGCTCGGCGCCGAGGTGGTGGCCGTCAAGTCCGGCAGCCGGACGCTCAAGGACGCCATCAACGAGGCGTTCCGGGACTGGGTCGCCAACGTCGACTCCACCCACTACCTGTTCGGCACCGTCGCCGGGCCGCACCCCTTCCCGATGATGGTCCGGGACTTCCACCGGGTCATCGGCGTCGAGGCGCGGCAGCAGGTGCTCGACCGGACCGGCCGGCTGCCCGACGCCGTCGTGGCCTGCGTCGGCGGCGGCTCCAACGCGATGGGGATCTTCCACGAGTTCATCCCGGACGCCGGGGTGCGCCTGATCGGCTGCGAGGCGGCCGGCGAGGGCGCCGAGACGCCCCGGCACGCGGCCACCCTCACCAAGGGGGACCCGGGCGTGCTGCACGGCTCCCGGACGTACGTCCTCCAGGACGAGGACGGGCAGACCATCGAGTCGCACTCGATCTCGGCCGGGCTGGACTACCCGGGCGTCGGGCCGGAGCACGCCTGGCTGAAGGACACCGGGCGCGCCGAGTACCGTCCGGTCACCGACGACGCCGCGATGCAGGCGCTGCGGCTGCTGTCCCGCACCGAGGGGATCATCCCGGCCATCGAGAGCGCCCACGCGCTCGCCGGGGCGCTGGAGCTGGGGCGCGAGCTCGGGCCGGAGGCGACCATCCTGGTCTCGCTGTCGGGACGCGGGGACAAGGACATGCACACCGCGGCCGAGTACTTCGGGCTGTACGACGAGCCGGGGGCCGGGTCCGCCGGGCCGGCCGACTCCGCCGAGGGGGGTAAGTGATCATGGCTTCCAAGCTGAGCGACATCCTGGCCGCGGCCAAGGCCGAGGACCGGGCCGCGCTGATCGGCTACCTGCCGGCCGGGTTCCCGACCGTGGACGGCGGCATCCGGGCGGTCAACGCCCTGATCGAGGGCGGCTGCGACGTGGTCGAGGTCGGGCTGCCGCACTCCGACCCGGTGCTGGACGGCGCCGTCATCCAGACCGCCGACGACATCGCGCTGCGGGGCGGCGTGCGGATCAAGGACGTGCTGCGCACCGTCCAGGAGGTCGCCTCCGCGCACCCCGCGGCGGCGGTGCTGGTGATGACGTACTGGAACCCGGTCGACCGCTACGGGGTGGCGCGGTTCGCCGCCGACCTGGCGGCCGCGGGCGGGGCCGGCTGCATCCTGCCGGACCTGCCGGTGGAGGAGTCCGAGGAGTGGCGCAAGGCGGCGGACGAGCACGGTCTGGACACCGTGTTCGTGGTCGCTCCCAGCAGCAAGGACGCGCGGCTGGCGGAGGTCACGGCGGCGGGCAGCGGGTTCGTGTACGCGGCCGCGGTGATGGGCGTGACCGGGACGCGGTCGGCCGTCGGCTCGATGGCCGAGGACCTGGTCGCCCGGACCCGGGCCACCACCGACCTGCCGGTCTGCGTCGGGCTCGGGGTCTCGGACGCGGTGCAGGCGGCGGAGGTCGCCCGGTTCGCGGACGGGGTCATCGTGGGGTCGGCGTTCGTGAAGCGGATCCTGGCCGCGGGCGAGGACGAGGAAGCGGCGCTGGACGCGGTGCGGGCCCTGGCCGGGGAACTGGCCTCGGGCGTGCGGCGGAGCTGACGCGCGGTAGGACCATCAAGCCGGCGGCCCTCCACTAGGGGTGAGGGTGGGGGGCGCGGTGTTTTAGGGGGGGTGGGTTAGGGGCCGCGGCAGGGGGGGGAGGGGGCCCGGGC
>NZ_JBHVEU010000392.1:0-8431 GCF_042802075.1 Kitasatospora sp. NPDC057518 | reverse complement strand
CTCGTACGGAACAGGCCGGGCAGCAGCGGCAGGTGTCGGGCGGCCATCCTTGGCTGGACCCGCCCGAACACGAAGAACGGCCACGCCGATGGAGCGGCCGCCCCCGGGTCGCGGCCGCTCCGGACGCCTCGCTCCGGTGGCGGCCCGCCACCGCCTCGCCTTGACTGGTGCGGACCGCCGCCCGGATGCGGGAGGACCGAGGGATGAGATTGCCGAGGGGCACCCGCGGCCGCCGGAAGGAACAGCTGCTCCTGGCCCGCATGCGGGTCGTGCGGGCACGGAGTGAGGCCGAGCGGCGCTTCCCGGTGATCACCGAGCTGACCGCCCGCCTGTTCTCCCCCGGCCTACTGGACTCCGCCACCCGGATGGCCTCCCAGCTGTTCCTGACCTCCATCCCCCTCCTGTTCGCCGTGGCCGCCTTCGCCCCCGAGGGCGTGCGGAACCAGATGAACTCCTCACTACGCTCGCTGTTCGGCATCTCCGGCGCCTCCGCCGAGCAACTGCGCCAGGCGCTGTACAGCCCCGGCGACCTGCGGCAGACCACGGGGATCATCGGCCTGCTGATGGCACTGCTGTCCGGCACGAGCTGCAGTCGGGCGGTCGCCCGGGTCTGCGAACACGCCTGGCAGCTGCCGAAGTCCGGCACCAGGGTCGCGGCCTGGCGGTGGCTGCTGTGGATCGCCTGCTGGGTGGTCGTGCTGCTGTTCCAGGGCGTGCTGCGGAACGGCTTCGGCGCCGGGCTCTGGCTGGGCCTGCCACTGACCTTCACGGCCTCTTTCCTGGTCTGGTGGTGGACCGCCCGTCTGCTGTTGAGCGCACGGATCCGTTGGTTGTCCCTGGTGCCGGGAGCGCTGCTCACCGCCATCGCGTCCACCGCGATGTCGCTGACCGCCCGGATCTACATGCCGATCGCACTGAACCGCTCACTGGCCCAGTACGGCTCGCTGGGCCTGGTGCTGATGGTGCTGTCCTGGCTGATCGCCTTCTGCATCGCCGTCACCTTCGCCATCACGGCCGGCGCGGTACTGGCCCAGGAGAGGCCGCTCAGCGCCTACCTGGGGCCGACCGGCCCCGAACGGCGCGGAACCTGACCAGCCGCCCCGGCACCGGTCACCCGCCACACCCGTCATACCCGTCACACCGACGAACGCGCCGGCGGCGTCGGACGACCCGACCGCCCGCGCACCCGCCGACAGACCGCACGGACCGAGGCGACCGGGTCGAAGGAGCCCGGGCGGTCCCGGGTCAGCGGGTAGCAGGCGAACCCGATCAGCGCCGCGCTGAAGTGGCCGATGCTCGTGTAGTCCCGGCTCTGCTGGACGCCCAGCCCGTAGACCACCAGCACTCCCACCGCGTACAGGTACCGCCAGGGACGCACGATCAGGTAGGTGAGGACCGCGACCACGCCGGCCAGCGCGTAACTGACGCCGTAGTCCAGGGTGTAGAGGGCCCTCGGCGAGGCCAGCCCCCGGTGGATCGCCCAGCCGAGCACGCCCTCGCTGAGGTAGGTGGCGCCGACGTGCGCGAGCGCCGCCACCGAGATCCAGCGCAACGTGCCGAGCCATCGTTCGGCGGGCACATGGAAGAGGTTGTACAGCAGGAAGTAGAACGGCCAGCCGCCGCCCGCGATCCACAGGGCGCTGGTGACCAGGACGCGCACCGGCGACACCTGGAGATGGTGGAGGTTGGTCGAACGCCGCTCCAGGATGCGGTCCGCGGTCGCCGGATCGACGTGCCGGATCACCTGCGTGGTGACGAGCAGGACCGCCAGCCAGGTGTAGGTACCCGGCGCGCGCCGGACATAGGCCCACACCGCGTGGACGGCACGCGCCCACCATGGCCGCCGGTGCGCCTTGGCGCCCCTGGCTGTGCTGCCGGCCATCGGCGCCTCCTCGACACTCCTCCCCCTCACCCTCGCCCCCGCCCGACCTCGCCGCCACCCGCCACCCGCCGTCCCTGTGCAGCCCGCGGGAATCCGCCCGCCTCACACGCCCCGCCGCCGGCCCCGACGGCCTCCACGGCGCTCGCGTACGCTGGCGCTCGGACCGTCCCGGTCGCGGCCTCCCCTCCACGCACCGGGCGGGGCCGGTACCGGGAACCGCCGAACAAGGGCACCAGGCACGATGAGCGATCGCCTCGCGACGAGGACACCGACCAGCACCGCCGCTCCCCGGCACCCGGCGCTGAGAGCCGCCGTCCGCCTGCGCCTCACCTCGGCGTACGTCCTGCTGCTGACGGTGACGGCCTCCTGGTTGGCGAGCCAGGGCCATGCCGAGCGGGCCCGGTTCGTCCGGCACAACAGCAGCAACGTCCATCACATGGAAGTGGGCAAGTGGTGGACCCTGTTCACCAGCGGCCTGGTGGTCGACGGGGTTCCGGCCTGGGCGGGGATCGCGGCGGTCGCCGCCGTCCTGGGCCTGGCCGAGTGGCGCTGGGGTCCGGCCCGGGCCGGTGCGGTCTTCGTCTTCGGGCACCTGGGCGCCACGCTGCTCACCGAGGGCGCCATGTGGGTGATGCTGACCGCCCGCATCCCGGGCGCACTCTCCCGCGCCCGGGACGTGGGCATCAGCTACGGCCTGGTCGCCACCGGCGCCTGCCTCCTCGCGCTCGGCCCGCGCCCGCTGCGCCGTTACGGCCTGCCGGCGCTCGCCCTGGCCCTCGCCGGCGCCTGGGCGCTGGACCAGCAGCTGGCCGACGCCGGCCACCTCGTCGCCCTCGGGCTGGGCGCCCTCGCCTCCCGCACCGTCTGGATGCGCACCCGAGCGCCCGCCACGGCCTCCTGATCCACCCCAACCACCCATCCAGTCAAGCAAGTTGACCAACGGGCCGGTCGACTCGCAGCAGCCGGGAGAACCTTCGTCGCCACCCGGGGCTCCGTATGCTCTTGCATTACTCTGCAAATCTATGCCAGAGTTCGGGCATCGGATCGATTACGCCGAATTCCGTCACACATCGCTAGATCAGGGGCCCGCTCACGCGGGTCAAGGGTGCATCCATGTCGAAGGTCTTGAGCAAGCTGCCGGTCGGTGAACGGATCGGCATCGCATTCTCCGGTGGGTTGGACACCTCCGTCGCCGTAGCGTGGATGCGCGAACACGGTGCCTTCCCCTACGCCTACACGGCCGACATCGGCCAGTACGACGAGCCGAACCTCGCCGACGTCCCGGCCCGGGGCCGCGCGTACGGCGCCGAGCAGGCCCGGCTGGTGGACTGCCGGGCCGCGCTGGTCGAGGAGGGCCTGGCCGCCCTCGCCTGCGGCGCCTTCCACATCCGCTCCGCCGGGCAGACGTACTTCAACACCACCCCGCTCGGCCGCGCCGTGACCGGCACGCTGCTGGTGCGCGCCATGCAGGAGGACGGCGTCTCCATCTGGGGCGACGGCTCCACCTACAAGGGCAACGACATCGAGCGGTTCTACCGCTACGGCCTGCTCGCCAACCCCAACCTGCGGATCTACAAGCCGTGGCTGGACCAGGCGTTCGTCGACCAGCTCGGCGGCCGCAAGGAGATGTCCGAGTGGCTCGCCGAGCGGGACCTGCCGTACCGGGACTCCGCCGAGAAGGCCTACTCCACCGACGCCAACATCTGGGGCGCCACCCACGAGGCCAAGCGGCTGGAGTACCTGGACGCCTCCCTGGAGATCGTCAGCCCGATCATGGGCGTGGCCTTCTGGGACCCGGCGGTCGAGATCCAGACCGAGGACGTCACCGTCGAGTTCGAGTTCGGCCGCCCGGTCCGGATCAACGGCCAGGAGTTCGCCAGCGCCGTCGACCTGGTCCACGAGGCCAACACCATCGGTGGCCGGCACGGTCTGGGCATGTCGGACCAGATCGAGAACCGCATCATCGAGGCCAAGAGCCGCGGCATCTACGAGGCCCCCGGCATGGCGCTGCTGCACATCGCCTACGAGCGGCTGCTCAACGCCATCCACAACGAGGACACCATCGCCACGTACCACACCCAGGGACGGCGGCTCGGCCGGCTGCTGTACGAGGGCCGCTGGTTCGACCCGCAGTCGCTGATGCTCCGGGACAGCATCCAGCGGTGGATCGGCCACCCGGTCACCGGCAGCGTCACCCTGCGGCTGCGGCGCGGCCAGGACTACTCGGTCATCGACACCCAGGGCCCCAACTTCAGCTACCACCCCGAGAAGCTGTCGATGGAGCGCAGCGTCGACGCCGCGTTCGTCCCCGACGACCGCATCGGCCAGCTGACCATGCGCAACCTCGACATCGCCGACTCGCGCAGCAAGCTGGAGCAGTACGCGGTGCACGGCCAGCTGGCGCCGTGGAGCGGCCTGATCGGCGAGCTCGCCCCGGGCGGCGCGGCTCCCATCGCCGCCGGCAACGGTGACGAGGAGGACCCGAACGCGCTCGACCACGCGGCGCTCGAGTCCGGCACCGACTGACGCACCTCACGCCCGCGGAGGGCCGTCGCACCCCAGCGGTGCGGCGGCCCTCGGCCGCTCTCCCGGCGCCTCCGCTCCGCCCACCCCCGCCCCCGCCTCCCGGCGCCCCGGCACCCCGGCACCGCTCCCCGTCCGCGCTCGGCCCCGCCCTCACCCGAACGGCGGCACCGGCCGTGGGGCGGCCCCCCCCCGGGGGCGGGCGGGGGGGGGGCGCCCCCCCCCGGGGGGGGGGGGGCGGGGGGGGGGGGGGGGGGCCGCCCCGGGGGGGGGGGGCCCGGGGGGGGGGGGCGGCCGCCCCACCCGTGCGCCGCCCGCCCGACGGGAGCTGAATGGCGGACGGCGCCCGGCGACGGGAAGGCAGGTCCGGGGATGGGTGAAGCGATCGGCCCGATGCTGGCCTCCGCAGTGGCGGTCGCGCTCAGCCCACTGCCGCTGATCGCCGTCCTGCTGGTCCTCGCCTCACCGCGCGGCCGGGCCAACGGGGTCGCCTTCACGGCTGGCTGGCTGCTCGGCCTCGCCGCGGTGTCGGCCGCCGTCGTAACCGCGGGCACCTCGTTGAACCCCGCCCGCACCACACCGACCTGGTCGTCCTGGCTGAAGCTCGCCCTCGGCACCGTACTCGTCCTGCTGGCCGCCCGGCAGTGGCGCGAACGACCGCGACCCGGCCGGGTGACCGCGCCACCGGCCTGGCTGCTCTCGATCGACCGGCTGACCGCCGCCCGGTCCGCCGGTCTCGCCGTGGTCCTGGTCATCGCCCACCCGAAGACCCTGGTCCCGGCCGTCGGCGGCGCCGCCTCCATCGCCGCCGCGCCGACCGGCGGCGGGGAGAAGGCGGTGGCCGCCGCCCTGATGGTGCTGCTCGGTTCGCTGGGCACCCTGCTGCCGCTCGCGGCACACCTCCGGGGAAGCGTCCAGGCACGACGCACCCTCGGCGAGTGGCGCGCCTGGACGGCCACGCACAGCGCGGCGATCATGATCACCGTCCCGCTGCTGCTCGGCGCCGAGTACCTGGGCGACGCCGTCTCCGGGCTCACGTAAGCCCCCACCTACCCGACCCCGACCGGCCCACCCCTCGGGCCAGCCCGCTTCCCTACCCACCCCGTCTCCGTCACCGGATCCGTACCACCCCCCGCCCCCGCACGGCCCGGACCCCCAACCGCCCGGGGTCGGCCGTCGGCCGCGCCGCCACCGCCTCCCGTACCGTCAGCAGGATCTCACCGTCGTAGCGCTCCGCCAGCACCCGCGCCAGCTCCGCCGCCCCGCCCGGCCGGACGTCGGGCGCCAGCTCCGGCAGCCGGCCCGGGGCGCTGAGGTCCTGGGCCTGGGCGGCCCAGCGGGCCGCGTCGCACCGTTCGCCCTCGGCGGTGTAGTGCACGGCCAGGCAGTGCACGGCCAGCTGGTCCCCGTACTGGGCGGCTATCCGCCACCAGAAGACGCCGTCCGCCGCACGGCCCATGCCGTACAGCAGGCAGCCGAGGGTCCGGAAGGCGGTCTTCTCGGCGAGTTCGAGGTCCAGGGCCAGCTCCCCCGGCTCGACCGCGCCCGCCACCCCCGCGCACAGGTGCCGCAAATCGCGCCGTAGCTCCGCCCGGCCCCCGGCCCACCGGGACTGCCCCGGCACCGACCCCGGGCCGGACCCCGAGCCTGGGCCGGACCCCGCCCCCGAACCGGAGCCCGACCGCAGGCCGGGACCGGCTCCGGCACCCGCTCCCGCGCCGAGCCCTGAACCCGCCCCCGCTGCCGCTCCCGGGCTCGGCCCCGAAAGCGGAGCGTGCGGTGGCCGGGCCCCCGCGGGCGGCCGGGCGGGGCGCTCGCGCACGGCCGGGGCGGTCCGCCGGGCGGCGGCGAGCCGCTCGGCCAGTCGGCGGGTGAAGTCCACCGGATCGTGGTCGTCGAACTCCCGCTCCAGCTCGACGGCGTGCGCGCGCAGCAGGTCCACGACCCTCATGTCTGCGCCCCGCCGTCGTCCTGGTGCTCCAGGAGGTACTCCAGGTGACGCCGCCCGAGGCTGTAGTAGGTGCGGGCGGTGGTGTGCGCGATGCCGAGGGACCGTCCGATGTCGTGGTACGACAGCCCCGCCTGGCGCAGCCGGACCACGTCGGCCTGGACGGGTGCGGCCCGCGCGAGTTCCTCCATCGCCCAGTCCAGGGCGTCCAGCTCGGCGAGTTCGTTCAGCTCGTCCTGGCTGGTGTCGGGGCGGCGCTGGGCGATCACCCGCAACCGCTTGCGTTCGGTGCGACGGCGCTCGCGCATGACGTCCACCACCGCGTCCTTGACGATCTTGAAGGCGAAGGCCTGCGGATCGGGGCTGGCCAGGGCCCGGCGCCAGTTCTTGTAGAGCGTGGTGCCCGCGTTCTGCACGGCGTCCTGGGCGTCCTCACGGTGCCGCAGGCGCTGCTGGGCGTAGCGGAGGTAGCCGGAGTTCTCGCGGGTGAAGAAGGCCTCGAAGTCGTTCGGCAGGTCGCCGAGCGGGTCGGCTCGCAGACCCCGCTCCTCGCCCGGCCCGGGAGTGCTCACGCGACCCCCCTTTCGTGGTCGGCTGGCCGGCCCGCCTGGTGGCACGCCGACGGCCCCTTGGGGCTCGTGGTGTAACCGTCCGGGAGGTCCGCGATGTTGACCGGATCGGGCAGACAATTGCCGAACGTTTCCGTTCACTTTTGAACAGTGCGGCTGACCTGCCGCTTCGCCCGCGCGCACCCAGCCGGAAGACTCGCAACGTGACCCAGATCACAGTGCACGAGGGCGTCGCTTGACAAGCCCCACGGCGCCACCCGCGCCATCCCCGCACCACTGCGGACCCCACCCCGCAAAGCGCCCCCCACCGCTTAGGAGCCAAACCCCCTACGGCGCCGGCTCCACCTCCGCCGCATCCAGCGTGGCGGTCACCCGCTCCAGCAGCCCGCGCAGTGCGACCAGGTCCTCGACCGGCAACCCGGTCGCCGCGAGCAGCCGACGCGGAACCTGCCCGGCCCGCTCGCGCAGCGCCGACCCCTCGGGAGTCAGGCGGACGGTGACCGACCGCTCGTCCTCCGGGCTCCGCTCGCGGCGCACCAGCCCGGCCGCCTCCAGGCGCTTGAGCAGCGGGGAGAGCGTCCCGGAGTCCAGCCGCAGCCGCTCGCCGATCCGCTTGACGGGCAGCTCGCCCTCCTCCCACAGCACCAGCATGACCAGGTACTGCGGATAGGTCAGCCCGAGGTCCCGCAGCAGCACCCGGTACACGCCGCCGAAGGCGCGGGAGGCCGCGTTGAGCGAGAAGCAGATCTGCTGGTCGAGGCGGAGCAGCTCCTCGTCCGCCATGCCGGGGTGAGTCGTCATGAACCCATGGTACCGATCACCATCGCGCCATTTAGTTGTGCACAATTGAATTGCGTGCTCTACTTGTCGCAACGCACCACCGCACCACCGCACCACCGCACCACCGCACCACCGCACCACCGCACCACCGCACCACCGCACCACCGCACCGACCGAGCGGCCGCCGCCCAGCACACCGGGCCGGCAACCGGCCGGACAACCGACCGCAGGAACACCCAGGACCCGAAGGGGAAGCCACCATGGACGCGCTCTACACCGCAGCCGCCACCGCCAACGGCCGGGAGGGCCGCGCCGTCAGCTCCGACGGACAGCTGGACCTCGCGCTGGCCATGCCGCCCGCGCTCGGTGGCAGCGGCCAGGGCACCAACCCGGAGCAGCTCTTCGCCGCCGGCTACGCCGCCTGCTTCGCCAGCGCCCTCGGCCTGGTCGGCCGCCAGGCCCGGGTGGACACCAGCGAGGTCTCGGTGACCGCCGAGGTGTCCATCGGCAAGGACGAGGCCGGCTTCGCCCTCGCCGTCGTGCTGCGCGTCGAGCTGCCCGAGTCCCTCGCGGGCGAGACCGGCGAGCTGCTGGTCAAGCAGGCGCACCAGGTGTGCCCGTACTCCCGTGCCACCCGGGGCAACATCCCGGTCGAGCTGGTCGTCGAGTAAGCACCCCCGAAAAGGAGCGCCCCGGGGGAAGAGCACCCCCGAGCGCCCTCCGACCGCC
>NZ_JBHVEU010000391.1:0-8436 GCF_042802075.1 Kitasatospora sp. NPDC057518 | reverse complement strand
GGGCACTTGACCGAAGGTCAAGTGCGCCACCCGCCCTGCTCCAGCGATCAGCGAGGAGGTATCGCACTACACCTTGAGATCAATGGACACCCCACACAGCAACTACCGAAGCGAGGAATGGGCACAGCTCCACGGCCATCCCGGGGACCACACGGGAACCAGAAACTCATCCCGCAAACCAGCAAGAGCGGGCACCCGGTTTCCCAAGTACCCGCTCTCACAACCGACATCACTGTCGGGACGACAGGATTTGAACCTGCGACCCCTTGACCCCCAGTCAAGTGCGCTACCAAGCTGCGCCACGTCCCGTGGTCTCGGTGCCTGCAGCGGGGCCTGGGGGGCTCTGCTGTGGGCTTCTCGACCTTGTCTCCGGTTGTCCCGGCGACGTGGAAAACAATACAGCACGTCGGGGGGTGCTCGCTGCCAGGTTCGGGGGGTGGGGTGGGTCAGGGGGTGGGGTGGCGGGCGTCGTAGGTGAGGAAGGCGGGGCGGCGGGCGGCGAGGAGGAGGACGGCGGCGACGCAGGCGAGGCCGCCGGTGATCACGGAGGTGGCGGGGTTGGTGAGGGCGGCGACGGTGCCGGACTCGAAGTCGCCGAGGCGGGGGCCGCCGGCGGCGACCACGATGAAGATGCCCTGGAGGCGGCCGCGCATCTCGTCCGGGGCCGCGACCTGCATCATCGTGTTGCGGAAGATCATGCTGACGGTGTCGGCGCAGCCCGCGACCGCGAGCAGCAGGAGGCCGAGCCAGAGGTTGTGGAGGGCGCCGAAGGCCGCGATGGCCAGGCCCCAGGCGGCGACGGCGGCGAGGACGGCGACGCCCTGGCGGTGGACGCGGCCGACCCAGCCGGAGAAGAGCGCGCCGATCAGGGCGCCGACGGCCGGGGCGGAGACCAGCAGGCCGACGGTGCCGGCGTCGCCGCCGTAGAAGGTGACCGCGATGGCCGGGAAGAGGGCGCGCGGCATGCCGAAGACCATCGCGGCCAGGTCGGCGAGGAAGCTGGTGCGCAGGTTGGGCTGCTCGCGCAGGAAGCGGAGGCCGTCGAGGACGGAGGCGCGGCCCTTGCGCTCGCCGAGCGGCCGCATGGCGGGCAGGCGCCACATCGCGTAGAGGGTGCCGGTGAAGGCGACGGTGTCGACCAGGTAGGCGGCCTGGGATCCGTAGGCGCCGATGAGGACGCCGCCGAGCATCGGGCCGACGGTGAGGCCGAGGTTCATGCTGACGGTGTTCAGGGCGTTCGCCGCCGGGAGCTGGTGGCTGGGCACCAGGCGGGGGATCATCGCGGAGCGGGCGGGCGAGCTGATCGCGAAGAAGCCGGCCTGGACGGCGACGGCGGCGTACAGGACGGCGACCAGGCCGAGGCCGGCCAGCGCCTGCGCGGCCAGGACGGCGGAGACGACCGCCAGACCGGCCGAGCCGAGCAGGCCCAGCCGGCGCCGGTCGACGGTGTCGGCGATCGCGCCGCCGTAGAGGCCGAAGGCGACCAGCGGGACGAGGGAGAAGATGCCGACCAGGCCGGTCGCGAAGGCGGAGCCGGTCAGGTCGTAGACCTGGACGGAGACGGCGACGGCCGTCATCTGCTGGCCTATGGAGGAGACGGCCTGCCCGGCCCAGACCCGGCGGTAGTCGGGGTGGTCGCGCAGCGGGCTGAGGTCGGCGAAGGCCCGCCGGTACCAGGGTGAGCCGGCGGTTGCCTCCGGCCCGGGTCCGTCCCCTGCCCCGGGTCCGTCCCCCGGTCCGGGTTCCGGTTCGGGTTCGGGATCGGCGGCGGAGGATGCGGGGGACGGGGCGGGCGCGGGGGACGGCGTGGAATGTTGATTGTTCGACATAGTCCCTCATGCTCCGCTCCGCCCCCGGACGGCCCCGCACCGGGGCCGCCCCAGCGAAAGCCCGCCCCCGCCCGCGACGCCCCGGCCCCACCCGCGAGGCCCCCGCTACCGGCTCAGCACCTGCCTCTCCCCCGCCTCCACCGCGAAGTCCAGCCGGTTGCCCGGCGGCGGGAACGGGCAGATGAAGTGGTCCGAGAAGGCGCACGGCGGCAGGTAGGCCCGGTTGAGGTCGAGGACGGTGCGGCCCTCGGCGTCGGGCGCGGGCAGGGTGATGAAGCGGAAGCGGTAGGTGTCGATGCCGCTGGTCGTGTCCGCGATCACGCCGCTGAGCCGATCGCCCGACCGGCTGACGGTCAGGGTGCGGTGCTCGCCCGCCACCGTGAAGGCGATCTGCCCGGAGACGGCCAGCGGGCGCTCCCGGCCGTCGGCGTTCGGGACGACGACCGACCGGGCGTCGTCGTCCTCGAACGGGGTGAAGACGGCGGGCACGGCCCACTCGGGCGCGTACGGGAAGGCGGAGATGCCCGCGAACGCCGTCCGACGGGGTGCGGCCGGGTCGAAGACCCGCAGGGCCAGCTCGCCCTCGCGCTCGATCGGGACGAGCAGCAGGTCTCCCAGGACGGCGGTGTCGGCGGCCGGGTCGCTGTCCGGGCGCAGCAGCGCCTCGCCGTCCACCGGTGCGTCGGCGCCGTCGACCGTGATGCCGTCGGACGCCGCCGCCCGGACCCGGACGCCCTCGGCGTCGGCCCACCAGCGCCCGGGCAGGCCGGGGATCTCGGCGGGCTCGGGCTCCAGCCAGTGCGTGCCGGTGAGTGCGAGCTGGCCGTGCTGCGCGCTCACCGACGCCGCCCGGCCGTCACTCCAGTGCTTCCAGTCCTCCGCGGCCGTCTCCGTCATCGGTCCACCCTCCCGGTCGGTCCGTGGACGGCCCGCTGTTCGGGCCGCCCGTCCTCCGTCATCCACAACACCGTCCGCGCGGACGGATCATTCCCGTCGGCCCGATGTCGCCGAAACCGCAACACGGCGGCAACGCGCCGACACCGGGCACAACACGGGGCACCACTCCGGCCACACACCTACCCCTCGCGGTGCTTCAGCGGACGGAACAGCCCCTCCTGCACCACGGACACCACCAGCCGGCCGTGCCGGTCGAAGATCTGCCCGCGGGCCAGGCCGCGCGCGCCGTGCGCGATCGGGGACTCCTGCTGGTACAGCAGCCAGTCGTCCGCCCGGAACGGCTGGTGGAACCACATCGCGTGGTCGAGCGAGGCCATGTCGAAGCTCCGCTCGCCCCACAGCGGCTCGACCGGGGCGCGGACGGCGTCCAGCAGCGTCATGTCGCTGGCGTAGGTGAGGGCGCAGACGTGGATCAGCGGGTCGTCCGGCAGCGGGCCGTTGGTGCGCAGCCAGACGCCGCTGCGCGCCTCGACGCCCTCCAGCTCCTCCTTCGTCCAGCGCAGCCGGTCGACGTAGCGGATGTCGAAGGGCTGGCGGCGGCTGATGAACGGGGGCAGCTCGCCGAGCCGGGAGCCGACCTCGTCCAGGGCGCTGGGCAGGTCCTCGGGGGCGGCGACAGGCGGCATCGGGTACTGGTGCTCGATGCCGGCCTCCTCGGGTCTGTGGAAGTCGGCGGTGAGGGCGAAGATCGACCGGCCGCCCTGGATGCCGAGCACCCGACGGGTGGTGAAGGACCGGCCGTCACGGATCCGGTCGACCTGGTAGACGATCGGCACGCCGGGGACCCCGGGGCGCAGGAAGTAGGCGTGCAGCGAGTGGACCGGGCGCTCGTCGTCCACCGTGCGCCCCGCCGCGACCAGCGCCTGCCCGGCGACCTGGCCGCCGAACGTCCGTTGCAGCGCCTCCTCGGGGCTGCGCCCACGGAAGATGTTGAGTTCGATCTGCTCAAGGTCGAGCAGATCGACAAGGTCGTCGACGGGGGTACCCATGGGCACGTTTCCTCTCCGGACTCCGAACAATTCTCCAGCTCAATCGAATCCTTTGGCGACCCGGGTCATTCCCGCGCAGCGGTCCGGAACGCCCAGTTCACTCGAACGAGTAGGCGAGCCGACGAGCAGGTGACGGACGGGACGGCCCGGTCGGCCAGGAGGCCCCCACCGGCCGCACGACCTCCGGTTACGCCCCCAGCCCCGACTCCCGCACCGTGATGTTGAGCCGCCCGAGCAGCCCCAGCGCCGGATCGGCCGTCCCCGGCAGCGTCCGCACCACCCCGTGGTACGCGAACCGGGCCGGGCCGCCGAACACCAGCAGGTCGCCGCTGCGCAGCTCCAGGTCCGTCCACGGCCGGGTCCTGGTCTCGGTGTTCCCGAGCCGGAAGACGCAGCCGTCGCCCAGCGAGAGCGAGACCACCGGCGCGTCCGCCCGTTCGTCGCGGTCCTGGTGGAGGCCCATCTTCGCGCCGTGCGCGTAGTGGTTGACGATCGCGATGTCCGGCGCGTACGACGCCGCCCCCGCGACCTCCCCCAGCGCGGCCCCGTACGCCTCGGCGACGGCCCTGCGCGCCAGGTCCCCGAGCAGCCGCGGGAACGGCTTGACGGGCGCGCCGTCCTCGGCGACCTCCCGGTACCCGTACGGGTACCAGTGCAGGCCGAGGCTCACCATCCGGACGGACATCATCCCGCCGGTGGGCATCCGCACGGCGTGCAGACCGGCCGGCGGGCGGGCCCACTCCCGGCAGGCGGCGACCAGGCGCCGCTGCGCGTCGAGGTCCAGCCAGCCGGGCAGCAGGACTGCGCCGGGGGCCGGCTCGGAGCGCTCGCGCGCGCCCGGGGACCCGCCCGGATCACCGAACAGCTCGCCCTGGATCACCCCACCATCCTCCCGCACCGCACCCACCCGGGCCCAGCCCGGTCGCCGACGGCGGGCACACCCCCGCGCACCCCCGACTCCCGCCCGCGGGAACGCCGACGGCCGCTCCCCCGGCCGGCGGAGGAACCCGCGCGGCGGAGAAGCGGCCGTGAAAGCCGTGCACATCGGTACGCACATCCGTACGTCGACGCACCGACAGCCGACACACCGACAGATCAGCGAACCGACAGGTCAGCACATCGGCACCCGGTCGGGCACCGGCACGGTGAGCCCCGGGCAGCCGACGCCGGCTGCGCACGGGGCCTCACGTGCTCGAGGAGGCCTCAGCTGGGCAGACCTCAGATGCTGAGGGTCTGGCCCGGGAAGATCAGGTCCGGGTTGCCACCGATGACCTTGGCGTTGTTCTGGTACAGGTCGTGCCAGTCCAGGCCCTGCGCGGCGGCGATGGAGCTCAGGGTGTCACCGGCCTTGACGGTGTAGTCGCCCTTGGCGGCCGGCTTGGCGTCGTTCGAGCGGTTCCAGGACTTGGCGCCCTGGTCGGCCTTCGGCGCGGACTTCTGGGCGTCGGCCTTCGGGGCGGCAGCCTTCGGCGCGGCGGCGTCGTTCTTCGGCGCGGCCTGAGCCTTCGGCGCGGCCTGGGCCTTGGGCGCGGCCTTCGGGGCCTCGGCCGGCTTGGCGGCGGGCTTCGGGGTTTGCGCCGGCTTGGCGGCGGTCGAGCCGGCGGCGGAGCCCGCCGAGGTGTCGACGGCGGCCGGGGCGCCGCCCTTGGTCAGGCCGGCCTTGACGGAGCAGACGGGCCAGGCGCCCGGGCCCTGCGAGGCGAGGACCTTCTCCGCGACGGCGATCTGCTGCGCCTTGGTGGCCTGGTTGGCCTGCGACGCGTAGGCGGTGCCACCGAACGCGGCCCAGGTGCTGGAGGTGAACTGCAGACCGCCGTAGAAACCGTTGCCGGTGTTGATGGCCCAGTTGCCGCCGCTCTCGCACTGGGCGACGGCGTCCCAGGTGGAGACGGAGGCGGCGGAGGCCGAGGTGGCCGTGACGAGGCCGGCCACCGGCAGGGCCGCGACAGCGGCGCCCGCCACGACAGCCATCCGAACGCGGTTGCGCTTGGTGGCGGTGGAGGTGGTGGCAGCGGCGGTCTCGTTACGGAAGGTCATGAGGTTCCTCTCGACAGCCCCGGGCGGGCATGCGGAACCAGACCCCGGGAAGGGCCGTGATCACTCGCTGCGTCCGTCGGGCGGCCGGGCACGTGTCGGACGTGCCGCTTGCCGCCCCGGCCACCCAGCCGCTCGCCGACGACGTGTTCGAGCGATCGCGTCGGCGGGCACCTGCCACGCCCGGCGGACCGGGGGGCTGTGCGTCGGGGGTGAACCCGGGTGGCGCTCGTTGCGCCGTCCAAGAAGCTACGAGCCGGTCGACGGGGAATCCAAAACTTCGACGGTCTTCCCAGCTCAGCCAAGGGTTACCGGCGGTAACGACCATGCAATCATGTCCGAATTGTCCGCTTTAACCGTCGATTCCTAGATCAAACATCCGGACTCCGTGACTCACCTCACTGTTTGATTCCGGCAGTCCCGGCACCGACATCGACAGATTGCGACCACGAGAACACGCGGTGCGGTCGGATCCGAGGCAATTCACGTCAGCCTCCGGGGGCACCCGTGACGCCTGACACAAGGGCCCGTTGGGCATGGCGACCTCTCCGTGTCCGCCCCAGCACCCCATCCACACCCATCCGAGGAGACCCTGTGCCGCGCATGCTCGACGTCAGCGACGAGGTCCGGTCCGAGATCGGCGACGACGAAGCCGACCGCCTGCTAGGTGGCGACCGCGCCCCCGACGGCTACGAGTGCACCTCCTGCCGGACCCCCGGCGACACGCACGTGGAGCCCACCAGCACCGTGCTGTTCGTCGGCGACGAGACCGCCGTCCTCGCCTTCGCGCACGCCCGCTGCATCCCCTCCCAGGTCGTCCCGGTCTCCGAGGAGCAGCTGGCGGGCGCCGTCCGCAGCATCAGCCAGACCCAGCCCGGCGGCCCGGACCTCGCCGTCCCCGCCGCCGTGCCGAGCGCCCCCGCGCCGGCCCCGGCCGCGCCCGTCGGCCCGGCCCCGACCCAGCCGGCCGCCCCCGGCCAGGCCGCCATCCTCGGCATCACCTGCGGGCTGGTCCTGCACGGCAAGGTCGGGCACGCCTCGCTGGTGGTCGAGCCGACCGGGCCGGTCGGCCGCCCCGGCAGCACCTCGGGCGAGGACGAGTTCCTCGACCTGCTCCAGGACGCCGGCTTCCAGCCCGTCACCGACCTCGACGAGACCCCGGACCAGCTGCCCGGCTGGTCCGTCCTGGTCGCGATGGGCAAGCTGCACGCGATCCTCCAGCCCGCCGCGGCCGGCGGCAGCACCGGCTGGTGGCAGGCGCACCAGCCGCTCCAGGTCACCGACGCCTGGCGGATGGCCGCGAGCCAGCTCTCCGAGGTGACGATGTACGCCGTGCCGGCCGGCATGGTCGGCCGGCAGCCCCGCGAGGACCTGCTGCGCCAGGCGCTGGAGCGGGCGGTGGCGCTGGGCCAGGTGGTCGCCGCCTCCCTCCCGCTCGCCGGCACCTGATCCGGCTCCGCGCCCCGACCCGCCGGACGGCCGCCGCCCACCCCCACGGCAGCCGTCCGGCGGGCGCACGCCCGCGACACCCCGCCGCGCGCCATGCCCGGGAACACCCCGCCGCACCCCGCCCGCGCCCTGCGCTCCCCGCTTCACTCCGCCGTGCCCGCGCCCGCCCCGGCGTGCCCACACCCCGCCCGGCGCGCGCACCCGTTGCGCACTCCGGCGTGTAGGCGCACCCCCGCCCCCAGGGCCCGCATCCCCCGCCCCTCTCGCTCGTTGGCCCCTACGTGTACAGCTACGACGTCTCCGCGTCCCCCGGCCGGTCCGCCAGCGCCTCGCGCTCGATCCCGGGCATGCGCCCCTCGTACGACGCCGAGCACCCGCACTCCGCGACGCCGATCTACGACGAGCTGTACTCCGAGTACCGGCGCCTCTTCCGCGCCCTGCCCGGTGACCGCTCGAACGAGGAGGACCTGAAGTTCACCGGCTTCGCGGTCCGCGACAGCTACCCGCTGCACGGCGAGCAGCGCCCGTACCCGCCCCAGCAGCAGACCTTCCACACCCTCCCGGGCCAGACGCCGGGCCTCCCCCAGTTCATGCCGGGCTCCCAGCACCACGGCTCCGGCCCCACCGGCGGCCAGCAGCACAGTCACAGCGGGGGCCACACCGGCGCCCACGCCACCCCCCACAGCAACTCCCACACCGGCAACAACACCGGCGGAGGCCACCCCGGCACGCACGCCGGAAGCCACACCGGCCGTCACACCAGCAGCGCCCACCCCGGCACCCACAGCACCGGCCACCACCACGGCCACCGCCCCGAGCCCCCCACCGGCGACAACCTCGGCCCCGCCGCCCCGGCCCCCGTCCAGGACCAACCTGCCGTCCCCGCCGCCCAGTTCACCGACGGTCAGGGCTGGGTCGCGGCCGGCTACCTGGGCGCGGCTCCGCACCCGATGCCGGTGCCCGCGCCCGCACCGCCGGCGCCGCCCGCGCCCGCCCCGGTGATGGGTACGGCCACCGGTCTCGCCCCCGCGCCGTCCAGCGGCGGCCGCCACCGCCAGATGCTCTCCCTCCCCCCGGGCCCCACCGTCGACCACCGCTGACACCCGGCCCGCACCCCGGACCGGCCCCGACCGGGAAACCCACCCCGGACACGCCGGAGGGCCCCGCCACCACCGTGG
>NZ_JBHVEU010000390.1:0-8477 GCF_042802075.1 Kitasatospora sp. NPDC057518 | reverse complement strand
ACCGGGTTCTGCCCCGGAGCGGGGCAGAACCCGAAGATTGATCACAACATCACACAGGCCCTAGGCGTTGCTCTTGGCCGTCACCAGGCGGTCGTCCGCACGGCCCGCCAGGGCGAGCGCGGTCACCAGCGCCACGCCGGTCAGCACGGTGACGGCGGCCAACGCCGGGCTGAGGACCCGCCGGTAGCGCACGGCGAGGGCGCGCTGGAGGCCCAGCAGCGCGGCCAGCGCGAGCAGGCCGACGGCGAGCAGCCACCACCAGCCGCCGCCGAGCGCCCGGCGCTGCCCGGAGTACACCTGCCCGACGGTGGCCTCGTTGGCGGCGGTGACCTGGTCGGCGGCGGGCAGCAGCTGTTGGCGCAGCAGGTCGGTGGCCTGCCGGTAGGTGTCCAGGGCCGCCGGGGAGGGCTGTCCGGCCGGTGCCTTGGCCTGCTCCTCCAGCAGCCGGGCCTGGGCCACCAGGGCCTCGTAGCCGCCCAGTCGGCCGAGCACCAGTTGGACGGCGCGCTGCCCGGCCGGATCGTCGGCGGCGGCCTGGGCGGCCTGCTGGAGGTCGTCGTCGGCCTGGGCGCGGCGCTGCTCGTAGGCGTCCAGGGTCTGCCGGCGCAGCGCGGTGTAGTCGGGGTCGGCGCCGACCAGCAGCAGGTTGGCGGCCTGGGCGTCCATGTCGCTGAGCGCGAAGTAGAGGTCGGCGGCGCGGGTGGCCTGCGGGGCGGCCCGGTGGCCGATGGTGTCGATGCCGTCGCGGGCTCCGCCGAGCACGGCGGTGGCGGTGGCGCCGAGGGCGAGCAGGGCGGCCAGGCTCAGTGCGGTGAGGCCGCGGACCAGGCGCGGGGTGGTCCAGTAGGCCCGGCTGCCCGTCCTGCGGACGGCCCGGCCCAGGCGGGTCGGGGCGCCCGGCGCCTTCCCGGCTCGGCCCTCCTCGGCTCGTTCCTCCCGGCCCCGGCCTTCCCCGGCGCGGCCCTCCCCGGCAGGGTCGTCCTCCCGCGGGGCGCTCGCCCGGTGCTCCATGGAGGTCGTCATGACCACCCGTCCCTTCCCCCGTCGCACGGTCTGCCGACGCCCCGGCCGGAACCGAAACGCAGAACCGTTTCTCCACTTCCGCCGCGCGACGCTAGTGCCGCGTCACCGGCGACGAGGTGCTCCCTGACGGCTCCTTGACGCCGCCGGGCACCGTTCTTGACGCGCTCTTGGCGCGCCCTCCGGTGCCCGGCAGCCGTCATCCTCCGGCGAGGGCCGGGCGGCTCAGCCCCGGCCGGCCCTGCCGCCGCGGTTCGCCGTCTTCTTCCGACGGGCCCTCTTCTTACGGGCGCGCTCGGACACGGCGGTCCTCCTCGTGGACGTCGGGTCGGCCCGGTTCAGGCCGCCCGGCCGACCAACTGGTCGGCGAGCCTCGCCAGCCGCTTCAACGAACGCTCCTCCTGGGCGACCAGCGCCGTCTGCGCGACCGAACCGCCGTCGTAGTAGGCGCCGTTGGCGACCGCGACGCCCGGCAGGCAGAGCCGGACCACGGCCGCCGCCCCCTCCGCGGCCGGCGCGCCCGTACGCCCGTACAGCGGCAGCAGCGCGGTGGCGCACTGGCCCGGGTTGAGGCTGACGGCGGTGATGCCGGAGCCGGCCGGCGCCATCTCGGCGGTCGCCATGGTGAGCGCGAGCTGCGACTGGGCGTACGCGGCGACCCGCGAGTACCGCTTCGTCCGGTGCGGGTCCGCCCAGTTCATCGAGGCGGTGCGGTGCAGCGAGGAGGAGACGTTGACGATCCGGGCGTCGCCGGCCGCCGAGAGCGGCGCCCGCAGCAGCCGCGCCAGCAGGTGCGCGGCCAGGAAGTTGACCTGGAGCGAGACCTCGTTGCCGTCCTCGGTGAGGGTGCAGCGCTCGGGAGCCATCGCCGCGGCGTTGTTCACCAGCAGGTCCAGCGCCGGGTAGTGCTTGACGACCGTGCCGGCCAGCACCGCGATCTCCGCGAGGTGGGTGAAGTCGGCCGCCAGTTCGACGAGTTGGTCCCGCCGGGCACCCGCGGCGACCAGGCGCCCGACGGCCGCCTCGGCCTCGTCGGCGGTCCTGGCGTGCACCAGCACGGTCGCGCCCAGCCCGGCGAGCAGCCGGGCGGTCTCCCAGCCGATCCCGGAGGAGGCCCCGGTGACCAGGGCGGTGCGGCCGGACAGCGCGGTGCCGGACATTTCGGACACGGCGGAGATGGACAGGACGGAGTCGGACATGACCGTTCCCAGGGTGCGTGGCACCGCCGGCCCTGACCGGACCGGGGTGCGGGCTCAACTGGCCCGATGGAATGAGGAGAAGAGGAACGCCGAGCGCCTTCTACGGATCGCGACGGCCCCCCGGACGAGGCCCGCGCGCGCCCGCCCCCGCCCGCGCCGCGACGGCGCCGGGACGGGGCACGGCGCGCACCGTGCCCTCCGGCGGGGAGGCGCGGATCAGCGCACGGCGATGACGGCCACGGCAGCGCGGACCGTCGGCCGCCTATGCGGCGGACGGTCGTGATGGCGTACCGGGCGGTTCATGCTCCTCATCCAACCGACACTCCCCCACCCGGGCAAGCGCCGCGCCGACGCCCTGACGAATCCCTGACGCGGCCCCGCCGCGCGGCCACCGCCCCTGGGGCCCGGGGCGCCCGAAGCTCCGGCCTACAGCCAGTTCCGCTTCTTGAACACCAGGTACAGCCCGGTGCACACCAGTGCCATCAGCCCGATCGCGAACGGGTAGCCGAAGGCCCACTGGAGCTCCGGCATCGTCTCGAAGTTCATCCCGTACACCGTGCCGATCAGGGTCGGCGCGAAGAGGATGGCCGCCCAGGAGGAGATCTTCTTGATCTCGTCGTTCTGCACGTGCCCCGCCTCGGCGAGCTGCTTCATCTCCTCGTTCTGCCGCTGCGAGACCAGCGTCGCGTTGACGGTCAGGATGTTCTGGAGCATCTGCCGGAAGCCGTCCACCCGCTCGGCGGCGTAGGTGGCGTGGTCGGCGACGTCGCGCAGGTAGCGCTGGAGCTCCTCGTCGGTGCCGTACTTGCCGAAGCCCGCCTCCAGGCTCTTCATGATCTCCAGCAGCGGGCGGGTGGCCCGCTGGAACTCGATCACCTCGCGGGACAGCTCGTAGATGCGGCGGGAGACCTGCGGGTCGCCCCCGAACACCTCGGTCTCGATCTCGTCGATGTCGTGCTGGAGGCCGGCGATCACCGGCGCGTAGCCGTCCACCACGGCGTCCAGCACCGCGTACAGCACCGCCTCGGGGCCGAGCGCCAGCAGCTCCGGGTCGTCCTCCAGGCGGCGGCGCACCGCCGACAGGTCCGGGGCCTGGGAGTGCCGGACGGTGAGCACGAAGTCGGGACCGACGAAGAGGTGGATCTCGCCGAAGTCGACCTCCTCCGCCTCGTCCAGGTAGCGGGCGGCGCGCAGCACGACGAACAGGGTGTCGCCGTAGCGCTCCAGCTTCGGCCGCTGGTGGGCGACGATGGCGTCCTCGACGGCCAGCTCGTGCAGGTCGAACCGGTCGGCGGCCTCCAGCAGCTGCGCCTCGGCGGGGCGGAACAGGCCGATCCAGGCCATCGTGCCGGGCCGGTCGGGCAGCGTGCGGTAGATGTCGGCGAGGTCGGTGGGCGCGTCTATCCGGCGGCCGTCGCGGTAGACCGCCGCGTCCACGACGGAACGCTCCAGCGTCACCGGTTCGACGGGCTGGTCGGGGCGCGGGTCCATCGAGTGCTCGGGCGCCGGCTGGGTGTCCGAGGGCCGGACGACGGAACGGGAGAACGGACGCTTGCTCGCGCGCACGGCGCGCACACGCCAGTCGGACATGGCGGAGACCTCCACGGGGGATGCCCGGCCGCCGTACGGGAACACGGCGGACCGGAGGCGCCCGGCCGGCCGCCACGCGCACGGCGCGACCGGCGGCGCCTCGCCGGGAGGACGAGGTCAGTGCCGCGCGGGAGCCGTACGGGAGGAGGTGTGCCGGGGGCTGCGAGTGGTGCGGGACAACCGGGGGCGGGGCCGACTTCGACCCGTACTACTGCACTCCACGGCTCTCACCTCCTCGGCTCCGCGCGCTCACGCACCGGGAGGGGCGCCAGCACAACCCCGCCGAGTCTAGTACCCGTACGCCCCGGCCTCCGACCAGGGCCCCGGGCCGGGCAGGCGTCCACTGCCCGCACCGGTGTTCCACGGAGCGCCCGGCGCCGGCCCCGCGCCCTCTCAACGGCCGCACCGGGCGGGGTTGTTCGTCCACAGCGAAGCCGTCACGAATCGGCGACCACGCCACTACGCTACGTGTCATGACTTCTTCGAAGAAGGCCCCGGGGCGGGGTACTGCGGTGGTGGTCGGCGGCGGACTCGCGGGGCTGGCGGCCGCCTGGGCGCTGCGCGGGATCGCCGAGCGGATCGTCGTGGTGGAGCGCGACCGGTACCCGGCGGGGACGGAGTTCCGGGCCGGGGTGCCGCAGGGCCGGCACGCCCACCTGATGCTGGAGGCCGGGCACCGGCTGCTGGACGAGATGATGCCCGGCATCAAGCAGCAGCTGATGGACGCGGGCGCGCAGCGGGTGGCCGCCTCGGACGTCAGGTGGCTGTGCTCCGCGGGGTGGCTGGCCGAGTACCCGGCGCAGATGGCCTTCCTCTCCTGCACCCGGCCGCTGCTCGACGCGTTCGTGCTGGACCGGGTCCGCGCCCACCCCGCGATCGAGTTCCTGGAGGGGACGGACGTGGTCGGGCTGCTCGGCTCGGCGACGGCGGTGACCGGGGTGAAGGTCCGCGAGCGCGGCCCGGAGCGCGGCGAGGTCCGGGAGATACCGGCCGAGTTGGTGGTGGACGCGGCCGGGCGCTCGACCTCGGTGCCCAAGTGGCTGGCCGAACTGGGCTGCCCGCCGGTGCCCGAGGAGCGGGTGGACGCGGGCGTCGCGTACGCCTCCCGGATCTTCCACCGCCCGGCCGGGTCCGACCTCGGCGACCAGGCGGTCTACCTCCAGACCAAGGCCCCGGACGCGCAGCGGATGGGCGTCCTGCTGCCGGTCGAGGGCGACCGCTGGATCGTCAGCCTCGCCGGGATGCGCGGCGCCGAACCGGCGGCCGGCCCGGAGGGGTTCACCGAGCACCTGGGGCAGCTGCGCGACCCCCTCCTGCACGAGGTGCTGCAGGGCGCCGAACCGGCGGGCGAGGTCCGGGGGTTCCTTCCCGGCCCGGGCGTGCGCCGGCACTACGAGCGCGGCGGCCCGGACGGGCTGGTGGTGGTCGGCGACGCCGCGAGCACCTTCAACCCGGTGTACGGGCAGGGCGTCACCGTCGCCCTGTTCTGCGCCCGGGAGCTGCGCCGCTCCGCGAAGCGGCACGGCGGCATCGGGCACGCCGCGGCCCGGGCCGCGCGGCGCGCCGTCGCCGCGGCCTCCGCGGTGCCGTGGATGATCTCCTGCGCCGAGGACGCCCGCTTCCGCGCCACCACCGGCGCGCCCTCCGGGGCCCTGGTCGGGCTCCAGCACCGGTTCTTCGACAAGGTGCTGGCCGCCAGCACCCGGGACCCGGCGGTCACCGCGGCGTTCCACGAGGTGATGTCGCTGGTGGAGCCGCCGTCGCTGCTGTTCCGGCCGTCGGTGCTCGCGGCGGTCCTGCGGGCCTGAGGGGGCACGGGAACGAGGGGCCGGCGCGGCGCTCCGGGCTTGGGGGGCGCGGCGCCGGCGCGGCGCTCCGGAGCGCTACGCCCCGAGGTGCGCGGCGACGTACGGCAGCGCCACCTGTTCCAGGCCGCGCAGGCCGAAGGCGGGGTGGACGTTGACCTCGAAGACCACGCCGCCGCTCTCGGCCGCGAGGTCCACCCCGGCCAGGTCGAGCCCCAGGGAGGCGGCCGCCGCGACGGCCGACTCCGCGAGCCCGTCCGGCAGTTCGGCGTAGTCGAGCACGGTGGAGACGGCCCCCCGGCTCTCGTTGCAGGGCGCGTCCGGGTCCGCCTGGACGTGCTCGACCACCCGGACCACGCGCCCGTGCAGCACCACCACCCGGTACTGGTGGCGGCGCCCGTCCGGGAGGATGTTGCGGGCGTCACGGGCGAGCAGCCAGGGCGCCCGCGCGTAGTGCCGCGCGGCGGCGTCCAGCTGGGCGCGGGTCGTGACGTGGAAGACGTCGTCGCCGCCCATCCCGACGCAGGGCCGGGCCCAGACGTCGCCGCCGAGTTCCGCGAAGGCCTCGGCGGCGGCCTCCGGGCTCGGCTCGCGGAGCGCGATGCTGGGCATGTGCGGCACGCCGTCCCGGACGAAGCGGGCGACGGTGAGGTCCTTCTCGGTGGCCGCCCGCCACGCCTGGGCGTCGGTGCCGAGCGAGCGGGCGCCGACTCCGCGCAGCCGCCGCTGGAAGTCCTCGAACGCGCGGCGCCGGTGCGGCGGGATCTCGTAGACGATCACCGTCTCGGCGGTCACCGTCCGGCCGCCCGCCTCCAGTCGGAACCCGCCCGCGTCGTCGGCCTCGATCAGGCCGCTGCCGCCGGTCAGGAAGTGCCGGGCGTCCAGCTGTACGGGTTCCCGGCCGGTCAGCGTCCGGGCGGCGGCGGCGAGCACCTGCCGACTGCCTTCGGTCGAGCTGTGATCGGTCAGGAGTACGAGATCGCGTCGGGGCATGCGGACATGCAAGCGAGTGCGGCGTGATCACGACAAGGCGGCCTCGTGCGCCACCGGCCCGGCGGGGTGGCCGAAACCGGGTATCCGCAACCGTGCCGCCCCACTCCGAGCCGTCCGCTTCGTCGCCCGGTTAATTCGGATGCGCCCGCTCCGCCCGCCCGCTAGCCTGCCCGACATGTCTACGCCCCGAATCTCCTAGCTCGCGGACCCACTTCCACGCCACCCGTGTGTCCGCAAGCTTTTTCGGAGCGTTATCCCATGATCACCACCCGTGGTGTCGACGTGCGCGTCGGCGCCCGCCTGCTGCTGTCCGACGTCACCCTGCACATCGCCCCCGGCGACCGGATCGGCCTGGTCGGCCGCAACGGCGCCGGCAAGACCACCCTGCTCGCCACCCTGGCCGGGCAGCTCGCGCCCGCCGCCGGCACGGTCACCCGGACCGGGGCCGTCGGCTACCTCCCGCAGGACTCCCGCGCCGCCGACCCGTCGGCCACCGTCACCGACCGCGTCCTGTCCGCCCGCGGCCTGGACGCCGCCGTCCGCGCCGTGCGCGCCGCCGAGGCCGCGATGGCCCGGGCCGGGTCGCCCGCCGAGGAGCGCCGGGCGATGGACGCGTACGTCCGGGCCGAGGCCAGGTTCCAGTCCCGGGGCGGCTACGCCGCCGAGGCCGAGGCGGCCCGGATCGCGGCCGGGATCGGCCTGCCCACCCGGGTGATGGACTCCCCCGTCGGCACGCTCTCCGGCGGTCAGCGCCGCCGGGTCGAACTGGCCCGCATCCTGTTCGCCGACCACGGCACCCTGCTGCTGGACGAGCCGACCAACCACCTGGACGCCGACTCCGTCGCCTGGCTGCGCGGCTTCCTCGCCACCCACCGCGGCGGACTGGTCCTGATCAGCCACGACCTCGGACTGCTCGAGGAGACCGTCAACCGGGTCTTCCACCTGGACCCGCAGCGCGCCACGATCGACGTCCACAACACCGGCTGGCAGACCTACCTGAACCAGCGCGCCGCCGACGAGCGCCGCCGCACCCGGGAGCGCGCCAACGCCGAGCGCAAGGCCGCCGCCCTGCACACCCAGGCCGACCGGATGCGGGCCAACGTCGCCACCGCGACCACCGCCCGCAGCATGGCCCGCCGGGCCGACCGGATGCTCGCCGAGCTCGAACCCGTCCGGCAGGCCGAGCGCACCGCCCGGATCCGGCTGCCCGAGCCCGCCCCGTGCGGCCGGATGCCGCTGGGCGCGATCAGCCTCGCCAAGTCCTACGGCGGCCGGCCGGTGCTGACCGGCCTGGACCTCGCCGTGGACCGCGGCAGCCGGCTGGTCGTGCTCGGCCCGAACGGAGCCGGCAAGACCACCCTGCTGCGCGTCCTGGCCGGCCGGGAGGCCCCGGACGCCGGCCGCGTCGTCCCCGGCACCGGCCTGCGGCTCGGCTACTTCGCCCAGGAGCACGACACCCTCGACCCGGCGCTCAGCGTGCGCGACAACCTCGCCGCGGCCGCGCCCGGCCTGACCGACGGCGAACTGCGGCACGTGCTGGGCGCGTTCCTCTTCCGCGGCGACGACGCCGACAAGCCGGCCGGGGTACTGTCCGGCGGCGAGAAGACCCGGCTCGCCCTGGCCGCCCTGGTGCACTCCGGCGCCAACGTGCTGCTGCTCGACGAGCCGACCAACAACCTCGACCCGGCCTCCCGCACGGAGGTCCTGGCCGCGGTCGGCGGCTACCCCGGCGCGATCGTGATGGTCACCCACGACCCGGACGCCATCGAGGCGCTCCGGCCGGACCGCGTGCTCCTCCTCCCGGACGGCGACGAGGACCTCTGGCACGACACCTACCTGGACCTGGTCACGCAGTCCTGAGGGCCGGTGC
>NZ_JBHVEU010000389.1:0-8478 GCF_042802075.1 Kitasatospora sp. NPDC057518 | reverse complement strand
GTACGGACCAGCCCGGGGGCCTCCTCCGCGCTCAGGCGTCGGCCGGCCGACGGCGGCCGAGCAGGCCGGTCTCGTGCAGCAGGAGCGCCTGGCCGCCCCACACCAGCACGGTGCCGACCAGACAGGCGAGCGCGACCAGGATGCCCATGCCGATCCTGACCGGCCGGTGCTCGGCCACCTCGCCGGTCGAACCGTCCGCCCACACCTGTTCCCGATGGCCGTCCGGGTGGTCGCCGTCGTGGGAGCGGCGGACCTGCTCCCAGTCCTGCCCGGCCGCCGTCCAGCGGTAGGTGCAGCTGTAGACGTCGATCGAGCCGATCGGGCCGCGGTCGCTCTCCAGGGTCTCCGAACCGGAGACGTGGCAGCCGCTCAGGGTGGCCGTCACCGCCTTGTCGGTGCGCATCCAGCTCCGGATGTCGTCCGTGGCGGACGCCGCCATCAGGACGCCGACCAGCGGCGGCACGAGCAGGAACAGGCCGATGCCCACGACCGCGCCGGGGGAGACCTCGTACCGCAGGAACGGTCCCGAGGCCGCCGCGCCCGCCAGCAGGGCGGCCCCGAACACCCACCCGTGCCAGGACAGCCACCCCGGGTCGTCGAACACCCACTGCCAGGCGGCCAGCCCGCCCACCACCGCCGCGACCAGGGCGGCCGCCAGGGCCACCAGGACGCAGGCCCGCTGCAACGTGCTCCACTTGGACACGCTCGTGCCCCCTCCGCACTCGGCTCCGCCTCCATCCTGGCGGAGGGGTGCGACACGATCCAGGGCCCGGCACCTGGGTCGCTGTGCCCCAGGACCGCTGTGCCCCAGGACCGCGCTGCCCAGGGACCGTCCTCAGGACAGTCCGAGCAGTGCCCCGGCCCCGGCCGCCGCCACCACCAGGAGCAGGGCGGCCCCGTGCGGGCGCCACAGGGCGAGGGCGGTGCCGACGGCCTCGCGCAGCAGGAGGTACGGGCCGTGCGCCAGCGGGCCGTCCGCGCCGAGCACGGCGGCGGGGGCGCCGGCCCGGCGGGCGGCGAGGGCGGAGCGGACGGTGTGGAAGCCGTTGGTGACCACCGTGCAGCGGTAGCCGGGGCGCTCGGCGGCCATCAGGGCGGCGCTGAAACGCAGGTTCTCGGCGGTGTTCACGGCCCGCTCCTCGCGCCGGATCCGCTCGGCCGGGACGCCCCGGGCGACCAGGTAGCGGGCCATCGCGGCGGCCTCGGTGCAGTCCTCGTGCGGGCCCTTCCCGCCGGTCACCACGACCAGCGGGGCGTACCCGGCGGCCTCCTCGGCGGCGAAACGTTCCAGCGCGGCGTCCAGCCGGGCCGCCAGCGGGGGCCCGGGCTCGCAGCCCTCCAGCGCGGCGCCCAGGACCACCAGGTAGTCGGAGCCGGCCGGCACGGGCCGGCGGCGGTGGTACAGCGCCAGGCCGAGGAAGCCGAGCAGCCAGAGCGGGACGGACCCGCAGAGCAGGACGGCGACGAACAGCAGGACGTGCATATACGTTCGAACGCCTGCGGCGGAACGACCGTTCCGGGGCGGTCCCGGAACGGCGGAACCCCCGTTCCGGAGGCGGAACGGGGGTTCCCGGGAACGGTCGTTCCGCGGTGAGTGGTGGGGTGGCCTCAGTCGGCCTCAGTCGGCCTCAGTCGGCCTCAGCCGGCCTCGGCCGCCGGGGTGGCGCCCGCCACCGGGGCGACCGGGGCGGCCGGAGCCGAGCCGGGGCGCCGGTCGCGCTTGTGCAGCGAGGCCAGGTAGGCGTTGTACGCCTCCAGCTCGGCGTCGCCGGTGCGCTCCTCGGAGCGGTCGCGGCGGCGGGCCTGCCGCTGTTCCGAGCCCATCCACTGGTAGACCAGCGCGATCAGCACGATCGCGGTCGGGATCTCGCCGAACGCCCAGGTGATGCCGCCGGCCAGCTTCTGGTCCTCCAGCAGGTTCGTCCCCGGTGGTGCGCCCTCCACGGTGAAGGTGGTGACCAGCGGGTGGCCCGCCATCATCACCGCCACGCCGAAGAAGGCGTGGAACGGCATCCCCATGAACAGCTCGATGATCCGCATCACGTGGCCCGGGCGGTGCGGGCCCGGGTCCACGCCCATGATCGGCCAGAAGAAGGCCAGACCGGTGAGCAGGAAGTGCACCATCATGAAGATGTGCCCGAGGCGGTACTGCATCAGGAAGTCGAACAGCGGGGTGAAGTAGACCCCGTACAGGCTCGCGATGAACATCGGGATGGTGAACGCCGCGTGCGAGACGATCCGCATGTACCGGCTGTGCAGCAGCGCCACCAGCAGTTCGCGCGGCCCGCGCGGACGGCCCTTGCCGGCCGGGCGCAGGGCGCGCAGCGCCAGCGTGATCGGGGCGCCCAGCAGCAGCAGGATCGGCGTCAGCATGGAGAGCACCATGTGCTGGATCATGTGCGCGCTGAACAGCACCATGCCGTAGTCGTTCAGCCCGGTGCAGGTGACCAGCAGCATGGTGGCGACACCCGCCGCCCAGCCGACCGCCCGGCCGATCGGCCAGCGGTCGCCGCGCCGGTACAGCCGCACCACGCCCGCCGCGTACAGCCCCAGGAGGACCAGTCCGCCGAGCAGGAACACCCAGTCGGGGGACCAGGTCCAGACGTTGGACAAGCTGAACGGGCCTAGTTGGGTCATCCCGCCGTGGTGGTGCATTCCTGACATTCCGTCGCCCATCGGCGGGTCCTGCTTTCCGTCCTCGTGGTCCAAAACGCGGGTCCGGTTCGCCCGTTTTGCTTGACATACAGCCTAGGTGGGCCTTACCCCGGGCCATCCCCCCACCCCCTCCGTACGGGTGTCTCCCCACCGGAGCGCCTCCTGGCTAGACTGACCGGCCGGTCGGCGGGGAGGCTCGGGGGCTCGGAGTCCGAGGGCTCGGGGATTCGACAGGGAGGCTCGGAGATGGCGACGGAACACGGTCCCGCGGCGCCCACCACGGTCGCGCTGACCGGGGCGACCGGCTTCATCGGCTCCGGCGTTCTCGCGGCCCTCGCCGCGCGCGGCGTCCGGGTACGCGCCCTGGCCCGCACACCGCCCCAGGACGCCGTACCGGGCCCCGCCTGGGTCCCGGGCGACCTGGCCGACCCGGCGGCGCTCACGGAGCTCTGTACGGGCGCCGGGGCACTGGTGCACCTCGCCTCCCGGGTCGACGGCGGAGCCGAGGAGTGCGAGGCGGTCAACGACCGGGGCACCGCCGCCCTGATGGCGGCCGCCACCCGCGCCGGGGTGCGGCGGATCGTCCACCTCTCCACGGCCGCGGTCTACGGCGAGGGCCCGCACCGGGGCATCGAGGTGGACGAGGTGCCGCCCGCCCCGGTGTCCGAGGCCAGCCGCACCCGGCTGCTCGGCGAGCGCCACGCGCTGGCGGCCGGCGGGTGCGTGCTGCGCCCCGGACTGGTGACCGGCACCGGCGACCGCTGGGTGGTGCCCGCGCTGGCCGAGCTGGTCCGCCGGGTGCCGGTCCGCTGGGAGGGCGGCCGCACCCGGCTCTCGATGGTCGACCGCGCCGACCTGGCCCGGCTGATCACCGCGCTCGCCCTGGACGGGCAGGCCGCCCCGACGGGCGTCCACCACGCCTCGCACCCCGACCCGGTCCGCGGCGGCGACCTGCTCACGGCCCTGGCCGCCCTCGGCCTGCTGCCCGCCCCGGACGGCCCGGACACCCCCTGGGAGGAGTGCCGCCGACTGCTGGCCGCCGCGCCCGGCCGGGTCTCCGAGCGGCAGTTCGGCCTGATCGCCCGCGACCACTGGTACCGCAGCGACCGGATCTGGCACCTCGCCGCCTGCCCGCCCGGCCCCGGCCCCCTGGCCCGCCTCCCCGAGGCCGCCCCCTGGTACCGCCAGGCGCTCGGCCGGCCCTGAGGGGCCGCCGGGAGGCGGGCGTCGCGGCCGGGGTCCTCCCGGTCCCGGTTCAGGAGGCCGCGTCGGCGAGCAGCGCGGTGGTCAGCTCGTGGAGGCGCCGCGCCGCCTCGGGGTCGAAGGCGGGGCCGGTGAGCTCCAGCGGCGCGCCCGTCATGGAGGCGGAGAGGGTCTCGGCGGGCGGCGCGTCGAGCGCCGCCAGGACCGGCACGATCCCCTCCTCCACCGGCCTGGCGTTCCGCCGCGCGGCTTCGATCTGCTCGGCCATGACCGGGTCGTACTCGCCCGAGAAGCCGGTGCGGACGCTGCCCGGGTTCAGCAGCACGTACCGCACCGGACCGGCCGGCCGCCGCTGGGCGAACCCGACGCCGAGCAGGTCGTTGAGGCGGCTGCCCTGCATCAGGGCGTCGATGCCGCTGTAGTCGCGCTCACGGCCCAGGTCGTCCCAGCGGATCTCGCCGAAGTCGACGCCCGGGCCGCAGACGTTGACCACGACGGGCGCCGGTGCGGCGGCCAGCAGGTCGGCCAGTTCGTGGCTGAGGACGAAGCGGCTCAGGTAGTACAGCGCGAAGGTGTGCTCGAAGCCCTCGGCCGTGACCAGGCGCGTGGATCGGAAGTGCTGGGCGCACAGGACCAGTCCGTCGATCCCGGCGAACCGGTCCCGGATCTCACCGACGGCCTTGCGGGTCTCGCTGACCAGGCTGAGGTCGGCGGCGATGAAGTGTGCGCGGCCCCTGGCGCCGATGCGCTCGGCCTCCGCGAGCACCTCGGCGCCCTTCTCGGCGTTGCGGCCGAGGACGACGACCTCGTCGCCGCGCCCCAGGTACGTCAGGGCAACGGCCTTGCCGATGCCGTCCGTACCACCCGAGACAACAATCGTTTTCACGCTGGGACCTCCACGGAACGGTGAACACGGGAGAACTCGCGGCGGGGAACGCCGGTGCGGCGGGAACCGACCTGTGGGAAGGCGTGCGCATACGCGCGCCGCCAAGTCATCGATTGATGACTCGGTCGAAGCTAATCGCGCCGGGATAGCATGTCAACAGCTGATGACTTGATGCCGCAGCACCTGTCGATCCACCGGGAGAATGCCGTGACCGCACCGTCGAGCGGCCGGTCGCCGCGCCACAAGCGCGACCGGGAGGCCACCAGAGCCGCCCTGCTGGCGGCCGCCCGGGTCCACTTCGGCCGCGAGGGCTACGCCGGGGCGAACGTCCGCGGCATCGCCCAGGATGTGGGCGTGGACGCCTCGTTGGTGTTCCGGTACTTCGGTTCGAAGCGGAAGCTGTTCGAGGAGGCGTCGGCCGAGGACGCGCAGGAGGCCGGGGCCGTGCTGGCCGGCCCGCCCGGCCAACTCCCTTACAGACTGCTGGAGATGATCCTCCGCGAGGAACGGCCGGAGTCGGTGGGCGACCACCCGTTCATCGCCATGCTGCGGTCGGCCGGCGACGAGACGATCCGCGGTCAGCTGCACGACCAGGTGTGCGACACCTACATCGCGGGCCTGCGCGCCCTGGTCGACGGGCCGGACGCGGATCTGCGGGCGGAGCTGTTCAGCGCGTGGCTGCTGGGCATCAGCGTGGTGCGGACCGTGGTGCGCAGCGACGTGCTCGCCGCCGCGACCCTGCCCGAGGTGGAACCGTACTTCGACCAGGTGGCCGCCGCCCTGCTGGGCGGGGGCGGCTCCGCCGATGACCGACGAGGTGGGCCCGATCGTTGAGGGGCCGCCGGTGCCGGGGTGTTCCCGTTGCGGCGGCCGGCGGCCCCCATCGGGCGTGGGACCGTCAGGCCGTGGCCTGCCCGGCGCCGGGGCGCTGGTTCTTCGCGTCGACGACGGCCCGGGTGACGATGGTCGTGCGCTCCACGACGGTGCCGGGCTTGATGCCGTACTCCTCCCGGACCTGCACGCCACGGCTGCCGAGGTACTGGTGGCTCTCCCGATCGAAGATCCACTCCGATCGCTCGCCGGTCTGGGGGTCGAGCCGCGCCAACGCGATCCCGTCGCGGCCGGAGACGTCCTGCGCGTGCTCGACCACCACCACGCCCGGGATCTTGCCGGCGGCCTCGTAGAGCGCGGCGGCGAGGGCGGAGGGGACGAGCTGCTCGCGGATGATGGAGCCGATCTCGTTGAACGCCTGCTGGTCGTGGTCCCGGTCGCCGCTCACCGTCGAGTAGACGGACTTCAGCAGCGCGTCGGGGTCGGCGGGCTGGGCCGCGAGCCACTGGTAGGTCAGCTGCTTGCGGGGCTCCTTGGTGTCCAGCGTGATGCCGCCCTTCGACTGGTAGCCCGGCTCGTCCAGCCAGCCCTTGGTGCCGTCGGGGGACTTCCACACCTCGCGGTCGTGGAGCGGCTGGACCCAGGTGGCGGACTCCCCGGTGTCCACGTTGTGACGGGTGGCCATGAAGGAGACCTGGCTCTTGACGTAGACGAACTGGCCCGGTCCGGGCTGGGGCGTGGTGCGCGCCGTCGCGGCGGCGGCGATCGCGTGGACCGTCGAGGCGAGCTGGACGGTGCTCCCCTCCTCGATCTGCACGACGGGTGCCCTGACCAGCCGTGGGGAGCCGACGGTGTCGGCCGGGGTGTTCAGGGAGACGACCACGGCGAGGGCCGCGGCCGCGGCGACCGGCGCCGCGAAGAGGACGGTGCGGCGCAGCGGGCGCCGTACCGGGGCGGCCGCGGGGGCGGCCTGGTCGGGCCGGTGGATCTCGCTCATCAGGTGCTCCTCGAGCAGGTCCTGGCGGTCGGCCGCCAGGCGGGGATCGGCCGGCGCCGGCAGTAGACGGGCCAGTTCCGCGTGGTCGAGCGGTTCGGTGTGCCGCCGCGAGTTGCGGATCATCGGTGCGTCTCCTTGTGCGGCCGGGCCGCGGTGCTGCGGCTGCCCTGTACTTGTCCGGGGATCGGGAGCGGTTCCGTGTTCTTCTGCGCGGCGCGCAGTTCCTCGGCCGCGAGTCTGCGCAGTCGGGTGCGGGCGCGGGAGAGGCGCGAGCGTACGGTGCCGACGGGTATGCCGAGGGTGGCCGCCGCCTCCGCGTAGCCGATCCCGGACCAGACGCAGAGCGCGAAGACCTCGCGTTCCGAGCGCCGCAGGCGCCCCAAGGCCTTGTGGGCGGCGGCGAGTTGCTCGGAGTCGGCGATGCGGCCGACGAGTTCGTCGGCGAAGTCGGGGACCGGGTCGGTCGCGGGCATGCGGGCCAGGGCCGCGCTGTGGCGGCGGGCGGCGCGCGTCGTGTTGCGCAGCACGTTGACGGCGATGCCCATGAGCCAGGGGCGTGGGCTGTCGCCCTCGTCGCGGAGTTTCCCGCGCAGGCGCCAGGCCTCGAGGAAGGTCAGTGAGACCACGTCCTCGGCGAGTGCCCAGTTCCCGGTCACGCGCACGGCGTGGCGGTACACCAGGGAGGCGTGGTCCCGGAAGAGGTCGCGGAACGCTTCGGGGTTCCCGGCCCGGAGCCGGGAGTGTGGATGGTTCACGTCATGCCTTGTCCGGGCGGGAGGGCCGGTTCCCGTGATCCGGGTCACCATCCGCGGCGTCAGTTCCTGGGGACCAGGGTGTTCTCGTTGCGGCGGCCGGCGGCGTGGTCGTCGATGTTGCGGGCGGTGGCGTCGATGATCTGGCCGACGGCGGTGCGGGTGAAGTAGGCCTGGTGGCTGGTGACGAGGACCTGGGGGAAGGTGACGAGGCGGGCGAGGGTGTCGTCGGTGATGCCCTCGATGGAGCGGTCGGTGAAGAAGACGCCGGTCTCCTCCTCGTAGACGTCGAGGCCGACGCCGGAGAGGCGGCCGGCGCGCAGGGTCTCGACCAGGGCGGCGCTGTCGACGAGGCCGCCGCGGCTGGAGTTGATGAGGATGGCGTCGTCCTTCATGCGGGCGAGGGCGGCGCCGTCGATGAGGTGGTGGGTGGCCGGGAGGAGGGGGACGTGGAGGCTCACCAGGTCGGCGCGGGAGAGGAGTTCGGGCAGTTCGGTGTAGTGCATGCCGAGGTCGAGGCAGGCGGGGTTCCGCGCGATGTCCCAGCCGAGGAGTTCGGTGCCGAAGCCGGCGGCGATGCGGGCGAAGCACTCGCCGATCTTGCCGGTGCCGATGACGCCGACGGTCATGCCGTGGATGTCGCGGCCGAGGAGCCCGTCGAGGCGGAAGTCGAACTCGCGGGAGCGGCTCGCGGCGCGGGTGAGGCGGCGGTTGACGGCCAGCGCGAGGGTCCAGGCGTGTTCGGCCACGGAGTACGGGCTGTAGTGGGAGACCCGGGCGACGGTGAGGCCGAGTTCGGCGGCCGCGTCGAGGTCGATGTTGTTGAAGCCGGTGGAGCGCTGGGCGATCAGCTCGGTGCCGCCGGCGGCGAGGACGGCGAGGGTCTCGGCGTCCAGGACGGCGTTGACGCTGCTGCTGACGGCCGGGTAGCCGGCGGCCAGCGGGGCGGTGTCGCGGTTGAGGAACACGTCGAGGCAGCGCAGCCCGTGGCGGCCGGCGAAGGCCTGCTCCAGCAGCGGCCGCTCGTCGGCCTGCACTCCGTAGGCGAGGATCTCCATGCCGGACACGCTAGCGGCGGGGGCCGCCGGACGCCCGCCGGGTGCGGCAAGCGCCCCCGGGACGAACGGAGGCCCCCGGGCCGCGCGGGGCGGGCC
>NZ_JBHVEU010000388.1:0-8486 GCF_042802075.1 Kitasatospora sp. NPDC057518 | reverse complement strand
GTCGGTCGCCAATGCTCCGCAGTGGCTCCCTCCTCCGCCTTGCGATGCACGCACCCCAACGCCGCCCCGCCCGCCCTCCGGGCGGACGACGGGAGCTTGAAGAAAGGCCCAGGTCCTCCCGCCCTGGGGCGTCCCACCCCCACGACCGTGATACAAATACCGGTATAAGAATTGGATCCAGGGGAGAGAAGCACCATGGTCGAACTCAAGTCGGACGCCGGGCTGGCCGCGATGCGCGAGGCCGGGCGGGTGGTGGCGGACGCGCTGGCGGCCGTCCGGGAGCAGGCGGCGGTCGGAGTGAGCCTGCTGGAGCTGGACGAGGTGGCGCGGGGCGTGCTCAAGGCGGCCGGGGCCACCTCGCCGTTCCTCGGCTACCGTCCGGCCTTCGCGCCCGTCCCGTTCCCGGCCGTCATCTGCGCCTCGGTGAACGACGCCGTGGTGCACGGCATCCCGGACGGCTACCGGCTGCGCGACGGCGACCTGGTGAGCATCGACTGCGGCGCCCTCCTGGACGGCTGGGCCGGGGACGCGGCGGTCAGCTTCACCGTCGGCACCGCCCGGCCCGAGGACACCGCCCTGATCGAGACCACCCGGCGCGCCCTGGAGGCCGGCATCGCCGCCGCCGTGGTCGGCAACCGCACCGGCGACATCGCCCACGCCATCGGCGCCGTCGCCCGCGCCGGCCGGTACGGCCTGCTGGGCGGCTACGGCGGCCACGGCATCGGCCGCCGGATGCACGAGGACCCGCACGTGCCCAACGAGGGCCGCCCGGGCCGGGGTTACCCGCTGCGCCCCGGCCTGGTGCTGGCGATCGAGCCGATGCTGCTGGCCGGCGGCCGCGACGACCACCGCACCGACCCGGACGGCTGGACCCTGCGCACCGTCGACGGCGCCCGGGCCGCCCACATCGAGCACACCGTCGCCATCACCGAGGACGGCCCGCGGATCCTCACCCTGCCCTGATCCGGAAGGACTTAGGCTCGGGCCATGACCAAAGCTGTGATGTTCGACTTCTCCGGCACCCTCTTCAGGGTCGTCTCCACCGCCGAGTGGCTGGCGGCCCACCTCGCCGCCACCGGCCTCGCCCTGCCCGCCGGGGAGGAGGCCGAACTGATAGCCCGGCTGGAGGAGTTCGGCGCCCTGCCCGGCGGTGTGCCGCCGCGCCGCATCCCGCCGGAGGTCCAGCAGGCCTGGGACACCCGCGACTTGACCCCCGAGCTGCATCGCACCGCGTACACCGCGCTGACCCGCGCCGCCGAGCCGCCCGCGGCCATCGACGTGGACGCCCTCTACGAGTCCCACCTGGCGCCCGCGAGCTGGCGCCCGTACCCGGACGCCGCCCCCGTGCTGCGCGAGCTGCGCCGCCGGGGCGTGCCGGTCGCCGTGGTGAGCAACATCGCCTGGGACCTGCGGCCGGTCTTCCGCGCGTACGGCCTGGAGGAGCTGGTCGACGTCTACGTGCTGTCGTACGAGGTCGGCGCCCAGAAGCCCGACCCGGTGATCTTCGAGACCGCCTGCGAGCGGCTCGGCCTCGTCCCGGCGGACGTCCTGATGGTCGGCGACGACCGGACCTGCGACGGCGGCGCGACCGCGCTCGGCTGCGGCTTCCACCCGGTCGAGCACCTGCCGGTGGACCGGCGGCCGGACGCCCTCACGCCGCTGCTGGCCGTCCTGTCCGGGTGGGACGGGTGACGGAGGACACGAGGTGGTGCCCCGGGGGCCCGGAGTACCGTGCGGGGCATGAGTGATCAGGACTTCACCACGCACATCACCGTCCGCGGGTACGAGACGGACTCCCAGGGGCACCTGAACCAGGCGGTCTACCTCCAGTACGCCGAGCACGCCCGCTGGGAGTACCTCCGGGCGGCCGGGATCCGCCAGGCGGACCTGGTCGCCGAGGGGGTCGGCCCGGTGGTCCTGGAGACCACGGTCAAGTACCTGCGGGAGCTGCGCGCGGGCGACTCGGTGGCGGTCAGCTGCTCGTTCACCTGGCGGGACGGCAAGACCTTCCAGGTGGTGCAGCGGCTGGTCCGCGAGGACGGCGTGCTGGCCGCCGAGATCACCGGTGTCGGCGGCATCCTCGACCTGGCGGAGCGCAGGCTGGTCGCCGACCCGCGCGAGCCGCTGCGCGCCCTGGCCGCCGACCCGGGCCGGCTCGGCCTCTGAGCCGGACCGGACCCCGCCGTACCGCTCCCACCACCCCCACCCCGCGCGGCCGGAGACCGTGGCCGGAAGCGGTCTCCGCCCCTTCCCCGGCGCCCGGGGGATTTCCCCACCCCCGACCGGCCCGCTGCCCGCATGGTCCCAAGTCCCGTGCCCCAGCAGACTCTTGGGCATGACGAAGCCCACCCGCACCACACCCGCCCGCACCACACCCGCCCGCACCGTCACCGCCGTGTTCACCGCGGCCGCCGCCTTGGCCGTGACCGCGCTGAGCGCCCTGCCCGCCGGTGCGGCCGAGAGCGCGAAGCCCGGGCGGGACGGCCTCGCCTGGGCCGCGTGTCCGGGCACCCCGGCCGACAGCCCCCAACGGTGCGCCGAGGTCACCGTCCCGCTGGACTACGCCGATCCGGACGGCGCCCGCGTCACCCTCGCCGTCTCCCGGATCAGCGCCGCCGAGCCCGGCCGGCGCCGAGGCGTCCTGCTGGCCGTCCCGGGCGGACCGGGAGGTTCCAGCCTCGACCTCGTCCACGGCATGGCCGGGCGCCTGCCCCAGTCCGTCCGGGACCGCTACGACGTGGTCGGCTTCGACCCGCGCGGCGTCGGCCGCTCCACCCCGGTCAGCTGCGGCCTCGACCCCGCCGACCTGTCGATGGTCAAACTGCGTCCCTGGCCGGCCGCCGACGGCTCGATCGACGGGAACCTGGCCACCGCCCGCCGCATCGCCGACGCCTGCGCCCGCAACGGCGGCCCGGTGCTGCGCAGCATCTCCACCGCCAACGAGGCCCGCGACCTCGACGGCATCCGCCGCGCCCTCGGCGAGCGCCGCCTCTCGCTCTGGGGCGTCTCGTACGGCACCTACGCGGGCGCCGTCTACACCACCATGTTCCCCGAGCGGACCGACCGGGTCGTGCTGGACAGCAACGACGACCCGGACCCGTCGCGGGTCGGGCGCGGCTGGCTGGACGCCTACGGCCGGGGCGTCGAGGACCGCTTCCCGGACTTCGCGAGGTGGGCGTCCGCGCCGGACAACCCGGACCGGGTCGCGGACACCCCCGAGGAGGTCCGCCCGCTCTTCCTCGACCTCGCCGCCCGCCTCGACCGGACCCCGCTGCCCTGGCCGGGCGCCAACCCGGCGGAGCTGAACGGCAACGTGCTGCGCCAGACCCTGCTGGACAGCATGAACGCGGACGCCCGCTTCCCGGACGTCGCGGCGCTGATGCTGGCCGGTCTCGGCCGCCGTCCGCTGCCCGCCCCGGTGGTGCCGCCGGAGGCGGCGGTGCAGAACACCATCGCCGTCTCGGTCGGGACCCTCTGCAACGACGTCCGGTGGCCCGCCGACCCGGCCGGCTACGCCAAGGCCGTGACCGCCGACCGCGCCGCCCGCCCGCTCACCGCCGGCCTGCCGGTGAACGTGATGCCCTGCGCCTTCTGGCCGTTCGCGCCCGCCGAGCCGCCGGTGCGGGTCACCGACCGGGGCCCGTCCAACGTGCTGCTCACGCAGAACCTGCGCGACCCCGCGACGCCGTACACCGGCGCGCTCAAGCTGCGTGCGGCGTTCGGGGACCGGGCGCGGATGGTGACGGTGGACTCGGGCGGCCACGACGTGTACCGGGCCAACGGGAACGCCTGCGGCGACGAGGTGGTGACGGACTACCTGGTCACCGGCCACCGTCCGGCCCGGGACGTCTTCTGCCCGGCCGGCTGAGCGGGTTCGGCTGAGCGGAACTGGCCGAGCGAGGTCGGCCGGGCGGCGCGCGGGGCAACGGGCCGTGGACGAACGGTCCTTGCCCCGTCGTGCACGCCCGTTCGACCCTCGGGAATGAGTCGAATCCGTCGCGATTTTGTGACAATCCTTCGCCAACACCCGCTCCCCACGGCCTGTTCACGGCCGTAATGTTCGATCTATGTCACCGAAGAGCCGCATACCCGCCGCTTCGGACCCGGGCGACACCTGGGTGCCGCGACCGAGGCGCCGCGAGACCCCGATCGGCTTCCTGGGCCACGCGGCCACCTTCCTCGGCTCCAGCGTGCTGGGCGGGGTGCTGCTGGCGGGCCTGATCCTCCCGGCGGCCGGGGCGGTCGGGCTCGGCGCGAAGAACGGCGCCGAGGGCTTCGAGAGCATCCCCGACGACTTCAGGACCCCGCCGCTGAGCCAGGCGACGCAGATCTTCGACGCCAACGGCGGCCTGATCGCCAAGGTCTACGAGCGCGACCGCACCGTCATACCCGCCGACCAGATGTCCCCGCTGATCCGCACGGCGCAGGTGGACATCGAGGACGCCCGGTTCTACGAGCACGGCGCCGTCGACCTCAAGGGCATCCTGCGCGCGATCACCAAGAACGCGGAGAGCGGCGCCGCCGTCCAGGGCGCCTCCACCCTGACCCAGCAGTACGTGAAGAACGTCAACGTGGAGAAGGCCGGGGACGACGCGGACGCGGTGCGCGAGGCGCAGCGCAAGACCCTCGGCCGCAAGATCCAGGAACTCCGGTACGCCATCAAGCTGGAGGAGGACCTGAGCAAGGAGCAGATCCTCACCAACTACCTCAACATCACCTTCTACGGCCACCAGGCGTACGGCATCCAGGCCGCCTCCCAGCGCTACTTCAGCAAGGACGCCAAAGACCTCAGCCTGCCCGAGGCGGCGATGCTCGCCGGGCTGGTGCAGAACCCGTCCCAGTACGACCCGAAGCTGCACCCGGTGGCCGCGCAGAAGCGCCGCGACACCGTCATCGACAAGATGGTGGAGAACAAGCACATCACCGCGGACCAGGCCAGGGAGGCGAAGGCCGCCCCGCTCGGCCTCAACTACCGGGACCCGCAGAACGGTTGCATCACCGCCAAGGCCGGCATGGGCTTCTTCTGCGACTACGTGCGGCACGTGGTCAAGCAGGACCCGGTGTTCGGCAAGAGCTCGGCCGAACGCAAGAAGCTGTGGGACACCGGCGGCCTGAACATCTACACCACGATGGACCCGGACAAGCAGGCCGCCGCCCAGAACGCCGTCTCCACCAAGGTGTACGTCACCGACCCGGTCTCGGCCGCGATGACGATGGTCGAGCCCGGCAGCGGCAAGATCCTGTCGATGGCGCAGACCCGCCCGTACGGCCTGGCCAAGGAGAAGAACGAGACCGTCGTCAACTACAACGTGGACGCGGCGATGGGCGGCGGCATCGGCTTCCAGCCCGGCTCCAACTTCAAGCCGATCGTGGCCGCCGCGGCCCTGGAGGCCGGCCTGTCGCCCACCCAGCGGTACGACTCGCCGAACCGGATGGACTGGCCGACGATGAAGACCTGCGACGGCACCTGGAAGAACCTCAGCAAGGGCAAGAAGGAGGGGACCATCCCCAACGAGAGCGCCGGTGAGGTCGGCCCGTACGAGCTCAAGCAGGCCATGGCGCTCTCCGTGAACACCTACTTCGTGCAGATGGAGCAGGAGATCGGCCTCTGCGCGGTCAAGCAGATGGCCAACAAGCTGGGCATGGAGGGCAAGGCGAACGGCGAGCCGCTCCAGGAACTGCCCGCGCTCGGCCTCGGCACCCAGGAGGTCAGCCCGCTGACCATGGCCAACGTGTACGCGACCTTCGCCGCCCGGGGCACCTACTGCGCGCCGCTGGCGATCAACAGGATCACCACCGTGGACGGCACCGACGTCCCGGTGCCCCCGGTCCACTGCTCCCCGGCGATGTCCGAGGACACCGCCGACGTGATCAACAGCGTGCTGCTCGGGGTGACCGAGAAGGGCGGCACGGCGCGCGACCTCGGCCTGGACGACGGCCGCCAGATCGCCGGCAAGACCGGGACGACGGACGAGAAGAAGTCGGCCTGGTTCACCGGCTACACGGGCAACCTGGCGGGCTCGGTCTGGCTGGGCAGCCCGGGCACCAAGGTGCCGATGCGCAACATCCGGATCGGCGGCAAGTACCAGGCCGAGGTCTTCGGCGCCACCGGCCCCGGGCCGATCTGGCAGCAGGCGATGAGCGACGCCGTCCGGAGCATGCCGGAGAAGCCGTTCGCCACCGTCCGCATCCCGGACCCGCCCCGGCGGGACGCCAACTGCACCACCGCCAGCGGCTCGCCGGGCTCGGTCACCTGCAGCGGCGCGCCCGCCACCGGGGGCCCGGGCAACACCGGCCGGCCGCGCGACACCGGCCCGACGACCGGCCGCACCGCGCCGTCCGCCCCGCCCGGCGCCACCGACCCGTCGGACCAGTGACCCGTCCGACCAGTGCCCCCGAGGAGCGGTGAACTGTCCGGCCCCGCCTGAGTACCCGTACCCAGGCGGGGCCGGCTACCGTGCCTCGACCGGTTCGCCGCTGTCCTGGTCGAGGTTGAACACCCGCCGGTAGGAGTCGGTCACCACGGTGATCTGCGAGCGCCCGGTCCAGCTCGCCTCCACCAGCCGGGCGTCGCCCGGGCGCCGGCCGATGTCCGCCAGTGACCAGCGCCGGGCCGACCAGCCCTCGCCGCTCTCCAGCAGCACCTGCCAGCGCTCGTCCGGGCCCGGCCCGGTGGCGTACGAGCGGTGCACCACCACCAGGGCCCGCTCGGCCCCGGCCGGGGCGTCCTCCCGGCTGCGGGTCTCGGCCGCCGACACCTTGTGCGCGGCCAGCACGCCGAGCAGGAACACCACGCCGGCGGTCACCGTGACCGCCCGGGTGGCCGTCCGCACGGCGGCGCGCGGGTCACTCAGCCAGGCGGCCGCGATCAGTGCCGCCAGCGCCCCGCCGATCAGCAGCTCCGGCTGGTTGAGCAGGTCGGCGACCAGCATCAGCCCGCCCGAGCGGCTCTCCCACTGCCCCTCGGTGTAGAGCAGGACGGCGGCCAGCCCGCTGCCCGCCAGCAGCCGGACCAGGACGCGCCTGGTCCGGGACGTCCGTCGGTTCATCGTCCCCCGGTTCATCGTCCCCGCGCCCCCGTTCCCCCCGTCGCCGCGGTCACAGCCCGGCGAGCAGTTCGCGGCCCTCCGGCCAGTCGCCCAGTCCGGAGTCGGAGTTGAGGTGCCCGTACGCGCCCGGCTCGACGTACCGGGCGCCCCAGGCGGCGGCGAACGCGCGGGCCCGCTCGGCCGAGACCCACGGGTCGTCGGTCGAGGAGACCACGACGGCCGGGAACGGGAACCGCTCCAGCGCCACCGGGCGGAAGTTCACCAGCTCCGGGACCTCGGCGGTGTCGACGTCCGCCGGGGCGACCAGCAGCGCGCCCCGGACGGCGGCGGTCCGCTCGGCGGAGGCGGTGGCGACCCAGTGGGCCGCGGTGACGCAGCCCAGGCTGTGGGCGACCAGCACCACCGGGCCTTCGGCGGCGGCCGCGGCCACCGCGGCGTCCACCCGGGCCACCCAGTCCGTCCGCTCCGGGTGGTCCCAGTCCGCCTGCTCGACCCGGCGGAAGGACTCCGGCCCGGCCGCCTCCCAGCGGGTCTGCCAGTGCTCGGGGCCGGAGTTCTGGTAGCCGGGGAGGACGAGGTAGGTGGTGCGGTCGGGCATGGGCTCCTCCGGGAGCGGGACGGTCGTGGGCAGCAGGAGTCTAGGACGCGGGCCGCCGACCCCCGCAGCCGGGCGCCCGACCAGGCGCGCACTCCCCGCAACCGGCGCGCGTAGCTCCGTATGCGCCGTCGTACGCCCGGTGCGCCCCGTTGCCAACGGTGTCGCCGGTACGGGAGGTTGGACCGGGCCCGGGCCGGCCGCCACCGCCCGGCGCCCGTACCCGATCCGAGGCTCGACCACGTGGAGGGATGTCGGCGATGACATCGAAGATCCTGCTCGTCACCGGGGACGCCGCCGAGTCACTGGAGGTGTTCTACCCCTACCAGCGGCTGCGCGAGGAGGGCTACCAGGTCGACATCGCGGCCCCGACGAAGAAACGCCTCCAGTTCGTGGTGCACGACTTCGTCGAGGGCTTCGACACCTACACCGAGAAGCCCGGCTACACCTGGCCCGCCGACGTGGCCCTCGCCGACGTCGACCCGGCCGACTACGCGGCCCTGGTCATCCCCGGTGGCCGCGCCCCCGAGTACCTGCGCAACGACCCGGACGTACAGCGGATCGCCCGGCACTTCTTCGCCGAGGACAAGCCCGTCGCCCAGATCTGCCACGGCCCGCTGATCACCGCCGCCGCCGGCCTGCTGGACGGCCGCCGCAGCTCCGCCTACCCGGCGCTGGCCCCGGACATCAAGGCGGCGGGCGCCGAGTTCGTGGACGGCGAGGCGGTGGTGGACGGCGTCGTCGTCTCGGCCCGCGCCTGGCCCGACCACCCGGCCTGGCTGCGGGCCTTCATCGAGGTCCTGCGCACCAAGGCGCCGCTCGCCTAGCGCTGATCCCGGAGC
>NZ_JBHVEU010000387.1:0-8528 GCF_042802075.1 Kitasatospora sp. NPDC057518 | reverse complement strand
CGGCAGCACCCGCCCGCGCGGCCTCCGGGGCCTGGGCGGCGCATCGGAGTACGGAGCGGCGCTCGAACCCGGCGGTCACGCCCCGCGCGCGATGAGTTCCCGTACGCCGTCCGCGACGGCCTTGCCGGTGCGCCACTTCCGGAGGAGGCGGTCCGCCGCCAGTTCCTCGACGACGGAGGTCAGCCAGGCGTCGTCGCCGAGCCGTTCGACCCGGCCGAGGTCGACGATGTTCCCCAGCAGCTGGTGCAGCAGCGTGATCTCGGGCGCCGGGTACCACCGCCGGTGGTGGACGAACCGGGGGCTCCACAGGTCGTAGGGGTGCCGGACCATGGCGCTCAGGCAGGAGCCGTGGGTGCCGATCGCCTCGTGGGGCGCGTGGTGACCGGTCAGGAGTCCGCCGGCCGGTGTGCTGAGGAACCGGCCGCTGGTGACCCCGAGCTTCAGGCTCATCAGGCGCTTCCACGGGACCAGGAAGGGCTCCCGTCCGGTGACGCGGTGCTCGAACCCCTCGGGGAGGACGGCGAGATACGCCTTGCTCTCGTGGTCGCCGATGTACCAGCTGCCGTCGACCCGAACCAGCGGGCCGAGCCCGGGACCGAGGTCGTGGCCGGCCCCGACGGGCGGCGCGGCGGTACCGGAGGCGGCGGGGCGGTCGGTGTTCATGGCTCTCCTCAGGACGGGCGAGCAGCTGCCCGCCGACCAGACTTCCCGGCACACCCCCCGCGGTCACCATACCGGCGGACAGTGGCCGTTGGGCGGGAGGACGCGCAACGGCCCGGCGGAGACTACTCGGCGTCGGACGGCTCCGAGGCGGCCGGGACGGTCTCCAGCGCCGTCATCCGCGGGAGCAGGAACAGCACCGCGACCAGCAGGACCAGCAGCAGCCCGCCGCCGACGAGCAGCGGGGTGCGGATGCTGACGACGGAGGCGATCCAGCCGCTGAGGGCGGCGCCGGCCATGATGCCGAGGCGGCTCAGCAGCATGTAGCAGCTGTTGACCCGGCCGAGCAGTTCCTTCGGTACGGCCTGCTGGCGCAGCGAGATCGCCTGGATGTTCCAGGTGACGATCCCGAAGCCGATCACGCCGTACAGCGCGGCGACTTCGGCCACCGAGGTGCTCAGGCCCATCAGGATCAGCGAGACGCCCATCAGCAGGAAGGCGAGGGCGATCCGGGTGCCCCGGCCGAGCAGTCGGCTGAGCCGGCCGGCCAGGGTGCTGGCGGCGGTGCCGCCGATGGCGCCGGCCGCGAGCACGATGCCGTAGGAGGCGGCGGGTGCGTGGATGACCTTGGTGACCATCAGGACCATCATGGTGGTGCCCATGAAGCAGGCCAGCGCGCCGAGGGTGGAGAGCACGGCGAGCATCCGCACGTCGCGGTGGCGGAGCAGCCAGTCGACGCCCTCGCGGATCTCGGTGAGCACCGGGCGGCGGTCGGCCCGGGTGCTGGGGGCGGTGGAGCGGCCGGTGGCGGCGACCAGGACGGCGGCGAGTGCGAAGGAGACACCGTCCACGGCGAAGGGGTGGGCGGCGGCGACGGCGAACAGCGCGGAGCCGAGCAGCGGGCCGATCAGGTTGCCGCCGACCAGCATGTTGGCCTGCATCCGGCCGTTGGCGGCGTCGAGTTGGTCGGGGCGGACCAGTTCGGGGACGGCGGAGGTGGCGGCGTTGGAGAAGACCGTCTCGCCGCAGCCGAGCAGGAAGGCCAGGGCGGCGAGCGCGACCAGCGGCGGGTCGGCGAGGAAGACCCAGGCGGCGAAGCCGAGGACGACGACGGCGCGCGCGGCGTCGATGGTCCACATCAGCCGCCGCCGGTCGGCCCGGTCGGCGAGCACCCCGCCGTAGAGGGACATCAGCAGGAAGGGCAGCGAGGCGGAGACGGAGACCACGGAGACCGCGCTGGGGGAGTCGGAGACGGCCACCGCGAGCAGCGGCAGGGCGGAGTCCCGCATGCCGTCGCCGACCGATGAGATCGCCGACGCGGACCACAGCAGGTTGAACTTCCGGCCCAGTTGGGGACGGCTTTTGGACGGCTTCGCGGCCAGGTCTGCTGAGGTCACCGAGGCAGTATGTCATGTCCGCGGAGGGCCGTTCGGGCGGTTTCCGAAGTGCCCGGGGCGTCCCGAACTGTCCGTGTCGGTACGGGTGTCGGGCTCATCCGGGGGCGTCCGGAGTGTCCGGTGGGTTTCAGCCGGTTTCCGGTGGTTCGTCGGCCGGCGGCGGAGGGCCGGGTGCGCTCAGCCCAGCCCCGAGACGCCCTTGACGAGGGTGGTCAGCCCGCCCGCCAGGGCCAGGCCCAGCACGACCAGCCGGGCGCGGGCCTCCGGCACCCGGGCGGCGAGCAGCCGGCCGATCGCCGCGCCGCCCGCGAGCGCGGTGGCCACCAGCCACCAGGCGGTCCCGGACAGCGCGGGCAGCCCCTTGCCCGCCAGGGAGAAGGCGTTCACCACCACGCCGTAGAACTGGGCGTTGGGCAGGAACTCGCGCGCCGTCCAGCCGGTGTTGACGGCGTACAGGGAGACGGCCGGACCGCCCACCCCGGCGGCCGAGTTCATGAACCCGCTGGTGGCGCCCGCGACCAGGGCGCCGCCGACCCCGCGCAGCGCGGCCGCCCGGACCCCGCGCAGCACCAGCAGCGAGGCCAGGGTGACCAGCGCGCCGATGCCGACGAGCAGTCCGGGCGTCGGAACCGTCGCCGCGACCCAGACCCCGGCCGGCACCGTGCAGGCCGCGGCGAGGATCAGCGGCAGCATCGCCGCCAGCCGTACCTGCCGCCAGCTGCCCAGCAGGCCGACGGCGCTGATGGCCCCGGCGGCGAGGTTCGACAGCGTGACGCCGTCGCCCGGCCCGAGCAGCAGCACCAGGACGGGCGCCGCGACCAGGGCGAAGCCGATCCCGGCGAGCCGTTGGACGGAGGCGCCCAGCAGGACGGTGCAGCCCAGTACGAGGTCGGTGGTCAAGCCGTCGGGCATCGGGCGCGGCCTCCCTCTCGGCGGGCTCCGCCGTCGGCGGGCGGTGCGTACCGATCATGCCGCACAGGCGGGTCGGGCGTGCCGTCGGTCTCATCGGGGACGCCCCGGAGATGTGGTCGGGAAGTATGCGAACTAGTGGGGCCATGTCCGAACTCGATGCGATTTCCCGGCACTTTCCGTCACCCGCGCCGGTGAATGTGCGATGAGGGCGGGACGTGGACGACCGATGGCCGCTGTCCTGGGGGTCCTGTCCGGATCGGGCCTGCGCCCGTCGGTGAGGGGAGACGGAACCTTGAAGAGGACGAGAAGACGGACGCGCCGGGCCGCGCTGACGGCGGCCTTCGCCGTCGTGCTGGCCGGCGGAGGACTCGTGGCGGCCCCTCAGGCCTCCGCGCAGGGCGGTGTCGGGGCGGTGACGGTCCGGGTGGTCCGGGCGGTGGACGCCACCGGCGTGTGGACGCCCGCGCTGGAGCCGGGCATCGCGGGCGTGACGGTGACGCTCACGGATGACGCGGGCACCAGGACCGAGGGCGCCACGGGCACCGACGGCACGGTGACGCTGGCCCCGGCCGCGAGCACGGCGACCGACGGCAAGTACCGCGTCCGGGCGGTGAATCCGAAGCCGGGCACGCTCTTCCCGGCCTTCGCCTCGCGCCAGGGCCTGGACGGCGCGCCGAACCGGTTGAGCTCCAACGAGGAGTTCGTCGACCTCTCCGACGGCCGGAACGTCGCGTACACCACCGGGTTCTGGTACCCGGGCGACTACTGCCAGAAGAACGCCCCGCTGGTGACGACCTGTCAGAACACCACCTGGCAGGGCGGGGCGCAGCGCACGCTGGTGTCGTTCCCGTACGGCGCGCGCGGCCAGGACGGCGTGGACGTCGACGTCACCGGCATCGCCACCGACGCGCAGACGGGCACGCTGTTCGGCATCGCGTGGAACAAGGCCGACCGGCGGGTGTTCTCCTCGGCGGCGGCCAAGCGCACCACCGACTACGGTCCGGGCGGCGCCGGCGGGATCTACGTGACGGACCCGGCGCGGAAGACCACCACGCTGTTCGCCACCGTCCCGGACGCCGGCGGTACGGCGCACGCGCCGGGGTCGGACGACGCGTTCCTGGCCGTGCCCGGCAAGGAGAGCCTCGGCGGGCTCAAGGTCACCGAGGACGGCCGGGACCTGTTCGTCGTCAACCTCAACTCCCGTGCGCTGTACCGCTACGACGCCACCGCGGCGACGGCCGCGGCGCCGACGGCCGTCTACCCGGTCCCGGACCCGGGCTGCCCCTCGGCCGGGGACTGGCGGCCGTTCGGCCTGGGCCTCCAGGACGGCGTCGGCTACCTGGGCGGCGTCTGCTCGGGCGAGTCGACGGGCCGGGCCTCGGACCTGCGGGCGGTCGTTCTGCCCTTCGACCCCGCCACCGGGCTGTTCCAACCGGCCGTCCTGGACCAGTCGTTGGACTACCCGCGGCAGTCGACCGTGGGCAGCGGCCCGTGCGACGGCGCGGGCTGGTTCCCGTGGACGGACACCTACCCGACCTCGCAGAACGGCCAGGCCTGCTCCGGCTACCGGGCCCAGCCGGAACCGGAGTTGGCCGAGATCGGCTTCGAGACGGACGGCTCGATGCTGCTGGCCTTCCGCGACCGCCTGGCCGACCGGGCGACGGGCCAGTCGGCCTCGGGCGCCGCGGTCGGCGAGGTGCTGTCGGGCGGCGACCTGGACAAGGCCTGCGCGGAGAACGGCACGTACGTGCTGGACACCGACAACGGGTGCGGGCTCTCGCCCCGGGGCACCCGCTTCTTCGACACCAGCCGGTTCGGCGTCCACCACAACGCGGACTACGCCGGGATGGCGCTGTCCAAGGTCGAGAGCACCATCGGGATCTCCGGGTACGACCCCAACAACACGGCCTTCGGCTACGGAACGGCCTTCGTCCAGCGGGCGGACGGCCGGCAGGCCCCGGGGACCGGCCTGCGGCTCAACCCGGCGGACGTGCCCGCGCCGTTCGGCAAGGGCGCCTCGATGGGCGACCTGGAGGTGCTCTGCGACCGGGCGCCGCTGCAGATCGGCAACCGGGTCTGGTACGACCCCGGGCGCACGGGCATCCAGCGGCCGGGCGGGCGCCCGGTCCCCGGTGTCACGGTGCACCTGTACGACGGGGCGGGCGCGCTGGTCGGCACGACGAGGACCTCGGCGCGCGGCGAGTACTACTTCGACGACTCGAACGTCACCGGCGGCCTCGCGCCGCGCACCCGGTACACCCTCCGGCTGGACGAGCCGGCCGACTACGCCGAGGGCGGCCCGCTGTTCGAGTGGGCGCCCACCCGGCACGACGTCGGCGACGACCCGTTCGTCAACTCCAAGGGCGTCGTCCCGAGGGGCGGGAAGTACGCCGAACGGGAACTGACCACCGGCGGACCGGGCGAGAACGACCACACCCTCGACTTCGGCTTCCGCCCGACGAGGGGCGTGCTGACCCTGGTCAAGGTGGACCAGGACGGCAGGCCGCTGGCCGGGGCGACGTTCCAGCTGTGGCGGGTCAGCGGCGGACCGGGGTGGCCGGGGTGGCTCGGCTGGCCGGGCCCCGGCCGCGAGCGCGGGGACACGCCGGTCGGCGAGCCCTGCACGACCGGGGCCGACGGCATCTGCCGGGGCAGCGGCGGACCGGGGACGTACTACTGGGTGGAGCTGAGGCCGCCCGAGGGCTACGCGGCGGACCGGACGGTCTTCGGGCCGCTGGTGCTCACCTGCGACAACCTCGGCGACGGGATCACGGTGACGGTGGTCAACCGGCTGATCCCCGGCCCCTGGCTGCCGCACGACCGGTGACCGGCGCCGGGCGGGCCCGCGGGGAGCAGAGTCCGCGGGCCCGCCCGGCGCGGCCGGTTCAGTGCTTCGGGACGGCGTCCGCGGACTCCGGCAGCGGGTAGGCACCCGGGTCGACCGGCCCCGGGAGGTCGGTCGCCGGGCGGCCGGGCGCGGTCGGGTCCGGCAGCGAGGGCTGCGCGGGCGGGACGGGCACCTGGCTGAACGGGATGCCGGGCGGCGCCTGGACGGGGCTGGTGCGGCCGAAGGGCGGGGCGCTCCGGCCCTGGGCGGCGCAGCCCGCCAGCGTCTCCAGGCCGTCCGGGCTCTGGACGGCCGGCTGGTTGCCGGTGAAGCAGTTGCCCGGGTCGACGGAGGCCAGCACCAGGTCGGTGCCGTTGCCGGTGGCCCGGTTGCCCTCGACCCGGTTGCCGCTCGCCGGGTGCCCGGGCGGGTCGGTGATGACGATGCCGGCCGCGCGGTTGCCCTGGACCAGGTTGCGCTGCACCTGGTTCGCCGTGCCGCCGCCGATCCCGATCCCGATCCCGTAGGCGCCGTCGGCCTGTTGGGGGGTGTCGGTGGCGTTGTTGTCGGTGACGACGTTGCCCACGATCACCGCGCCGTGCTGCGGGGCGAGGGCTTCGAGGTCGTTGGAGTTGACGGTGACGCCGACCCGGTTCCCGGTGACCCGGTTGCCGACCACGGTGAGCCCGTCGGAGGCGTTGGTGATCTCGATGCCGACGGCGTTGCGCTCGACGGTGTTGCCCCGCACCAGGGTGTCGCAGGGCTTGCACTGGCCGACGTAGATGCCGGAGTCGGCGCCCCCGGAGGCGTACGAGTCCTCGATGACGCCGCCGCGGGCGTCGAAGGCGTAGATCCCGTACAGGCCGTTGTTGTAGGCGGTGACACTGCTGGCGCGGAAGCCCTCGACCACCGGAAAGCGCACGGTGTCCAGCGGGTTGTAGGCGGAGCCGCCGGCGCCGTGCTGCTGGAGCTTCTCGTCGGTGACGCCGGTGAACAGCACGCCGTTGGCGAGGTAGCCGTGGACGGTGAGGTTCTCCACCACCGAGCCGGGGCCGGAGGCGGTGATGCCGTTGACCAGCCGCAGCCCGCCGTCCAGCACCACGGTGTTGCGGTCGGTGCCGCGCAGCACGATCCGGGGCTTGGTGAGGCGCACGCTCTCCCGGTAGGTGCCCGGGTCGACCAGCACGGTGTCCCCCTCGCGGGCGACGTCCACGGCCTGCTGGATGGTCGGGAAGTGCTGCGGGACGCGGATGACCGTGCCGTCCGGGTGCTTGGCGTCGGAGGAGGACGAGCCGCCCGAGGAACAGCCGGCCAGCGCCAGGACGGCGGCGGCGAGCAGGGCGGGCAGGCGCCTGGCGACGCGGGCCCCGGGCGGGGGTGTCGTGCCGGACCGCGGGTGACGTGTGGTCAAAAGTTGCATACGGCGTGTTCTATCGTCTCCAATGTCGCCCATGCATGCCGAAACCGGAAAGGCGCAGGACCAGCCACCGACCGCGCGGGGCGCCGGGGTGGATCGAAGGGGGCTGCTCGCGGGCGGGGCCGTGGTGGCCGCCGGGCTCGGCGCGGGGGTCACGGCACTGGCCATGGGCACCGGCGGCGTCCGGGGGCACGGCCGCGGCGCCCGACCGGCGGCGGCACCGGAGCCACCGGCTATCCCCTTCCACGGCGAACGGCAGGCCGGGGTGACGACCGCGCAGCAGCCGGCCACCCAGCTGCTGGCCCTCGACCTGGCGCCCGCCGCGACCTCGGACGGGCGGGCCGCCCTGCGCGGCCTGCTCGGCGAGCTGACCCGGGTGCTGGCCGGGGCGACCGGCGGCAGCCCGGCCGACGCCCGGCTGCAGGGCGGCCAACCGGCCCGGCTCAGCAGCCTGGTGGGCGTCGGGCCGGGCCTCGCCGCCCGGCTGGGGCTGAACGTTCCGCCGGCCCTGCTGACCGAGCTGCCCGCCTTCCCCGGGGACCGGCTCGACCCGGCGCGCGGCGGCGGCGACCTGGTGGTCCAGCTGTGCGCGGCCGACCGCTGGCCGCTGTCCGTGGTCGCCGAACAGGTCGACGCGGCGGCCCGGGCGGCGGGCGCGACCGCGCGGTGGACGCAGTCCGGCTTCCTGGCCCGGACGGCCGGCGGCGCCACCCCGCGCAACCTGTTCGGCTTCAAGGACGGCACGGCGAACCCGGACGGCACCGAGAGCGGGCAGTGGGTCTGGGGCCCGCCGGGGCCGTACGAGCACGGGACGGTGCTGGTCTACCGCCGGATCCGGATGGACACCGCCGCCTTCGCCGCCCTCCCGGGGGCCCAGCAGGAGCAGGTGATGGGCCGCCGGGCCGGCGACGGCGCCCCGCTCACCGGCACGGCCGAGCACGACGAGCCGGACATCTACGCCAAGAACCCGGACGGCTCGTACCTCATCCCGGCCACCGCGCACGTCCGCCTCTCCAGCCCCCGGCTGGACGGCGGTGCCCGGATGCTGCGGCGCGGCTACAACTACGACGACGGCCCGGGCGACCGCGGCCTGCTGTTCTGCGCCTTCATGCGCGACCCGGCCCAGTTCACCCGCGTCCAGAACCGCCTGGCGGCGCGCGACGCCCTCAACACCTTCATCGAGCACACGGCCTCGGCGGTGGCCTACGTCCTGCCGGGCGCGCCGGAGGGCGGGACGCTGGGGGAGGGGTTGTTCGGGTGAGCCGGGGGCGGTGGTCGGCCGCCCCCGGCCGACGGCTGAGGCCGGGCGGCCGAC
>NZ_JBHVEU010000386.1:0-8567 GCF_042802075.1 Kitasatospora sp. NPDC057518 | reverse complement strand
CAGCGCCCCCGGCTGTCCAGGCCGGGGGCGTCGGCGTTCGCGGCACGCCGGGTGCGCGCCACGCCCCACAGGTCGGGCGGTAGGCCCCGGGACCTTTCGGGCGGGTGCGGGCATTGAACGTCAACTACGCTGCTGTCACCATCAGTTGGCCGATGCAGGACCGGTCCGCCGAGCGGGCGCGGATACGGGGAGGGAGGCGGCGAGGGTGCGGACGGCAACACGGATCGCGGCGGGGGTACTGGCGGTGGCGCTCCTCGCCGGAGCGGTATGGCTGGCCTGGACGCTGACCGCGGAGCGGATGAGCGCGGCCATGGGGCTGGGCCCGCCGGACGGCGTCGTCGTGGTGGAGGACTGCTACGAGGTGTCCGACAGCGAGGGCTACAACGACGGCACCAACTGCAAGGGCAGCTTCACCCCCGCCGGCGGCGGCGCGGACCAGGCCCGGCCCATCGTGGTACAGGACACGAGCGGAAAACACCGGGCCGGCACCCGGCTGCCGGTACGGCTGGCCAAGGGCGTGGCCCACGAACCGTCGGCGTCACCCGCCATCAAGTACGGTATCGCCGCCGCCATGATCCTCGTCCTGGGCACCGTGTCGGCCGGCTGGCTGCTGACGACCGCCTGGCGCGGCCACGCCCCGGAGGGCAGCATCCTGCTCACCAGCGCCGGCGTCGGGCTCATGGCCGTAACGGTCCTGGGTATCGCCGCCGGCCTGCTCGCCGGAATCGTCGCCCTGTTCCTCTGAGCCGGATCGGCAGCCCGTCATGCGGCAACCGCTCGCTGCCGCGACTCGGGCGGGCACTTCATCGGTGCGGCCACGACCGAGGCCCCCTTCATCCGACGGTCCCGCTCCGACAGCGATCGAGACGTCAGTCGCCATCGACACCGGCACGCCGGCGCAACGGGGGGACGACGAGCGAGAGAGCACCGATGGCAAGCAGGACCAGAGCTTGTATCGACGCGGTAACTGATCTGGCGTCGTGCAGTGGCCAGGCCCAGATGCCGGGCCTGTTGTGCACCAGACCGAAGGAGGCGCACAGGAAGGGGAACAGCGCAGTGGCCGCCGTGGCGACTCGCCCTCCCGCGAGCCAGCGGATGATGAGGGCGAGGCCGAGGTAGCCGGCGAAGTCGCGGGCCAGGGAGGTGGCGGCGCTGCCCGCGCCCGCCGTGGATGCCACGACGGCGGCCAGCGCGCAGACCACGACACATGCGGCCATGAAGACCGCGTCCCATCCGCCCACGGCGCGGACCGCGACGCGCTCCGCGACAGCGTCGGCACGGGCCTGGCCCTCCAGGATCAGGCAGACGGGAACCAGCGGAAGGAGCGAGGACATGGGCAGGTCGAACGTCAGCCCGCCGATCACCACCGGGATGGGGACCATCACGGAGTCGGCGCCGCTGCCCAGCAGGATGCAGGAGAGCAGGCCGACGGCGACGGCGGGCACGTACCTGATGCGCAGCCACCAGATCATCGGACCGCCTGGAAGGAGGGCGCGCCCGGCTGATGGTACTGCGCGGGGTCCAGGACCGGCTTGACGTCGCAGCGACCCAATGTGTCCGCGTTCTTCCGGAACCACGCGAGCTGTTCACCGTGCGGGAGTGTCATGACCTGACGGGCGATCTGCACCTCCTGTGGCCGGTAGCTGCCTTCGACCGCCCTGGGGGTGACTCCGGCCGTGAGCTTCAGCCAGGACGACAGTGGGGCGACCGCCTCCACGCCGGGCCAGCGGGCGAACGACTCCTTGGCGCAGTCGGGAGCCCCGTTGGGGATGTACCCCAGCGCGACGAGTGATTGCACCTCGTCCTTGCCGGGCCGGGCGGATAACGGTGCCACCGTCAAGGGCTGTGCCAGACCAACGGCTTGGAGACGCTGGTGGGCCTCGACCGCCCAGTCGGTGATGCTGGTGGCGTCGGCCCGCTGCTCGGGCCACAGGCACACCCGTGGCGCCGCCGTGGTGCAGGTCTGCTCGCTTTCCGGACGTGCTTGCGCCGCACGGTATCCGAGAGGTGCCGCGATCCCCGCCCCTGCCGTCGCCGTGGCCGCCAGTGCCAGGACGGCGGTCAGCCGGTAGTTCCCGCGCAGCCTCGTCCAGATCCAGGCGGCGACCACCATCCCGACAGCCACGACGGTCGGCGCGAGGACCGCCCGGGTGGCCGGCAGTTGGTCCAGCGCGCAGCACTCGGTGAGGTTCCGACCGTTGAGCTGACGGACCCAGAAGGCGTCGAGGGTCGACGGGTAGGCCATCCAGAGGAAGCTGGCGACGAGGGTCAGGGGCACGGCGAGCAGCCGCGGCAGGACATGTCCGAGCACGTAGCCGACCACGGCGTGCGCGAGGACGACCAGCAGTTCCAGGAGGATGACGACGGGGGTGGACCAGCCCGGAACCCCACCGGCCTGCGGAACGAACAAGGCCAGGGCGGCCAGGACGGAGACCGCGCCGAGGGCCAGGGTCGGGGCCAGAACGGAGAGGGCGATGGCGGTGGCGGAACGGGCGGGTGCCGTACCGAGGACCGCGGACCGGCGCACCTTGAGGCCTTCCCAGGCCCCGCAGGCCGCGACGGCGGGCGCTGTGAAGCTGAGCAGGAAGCTGCTCTGGGCCGTGACGGAAGGCCAGTAGCCGTCGGTGATCCAGCCGGTCATTCTGCCGCTGTACATCGCGATCCACACGAGCAGGACGGGCATGGCCCGCACGGCTGACGAGATCCGGAAGATGGTGCGCCAGGGCACGGTCACACCTCCCCGGTGACGATGCCGGCATAGGCGGTCTCGGCACGCCGTTCCGCGGGGACACCGTGCGGCGCGAGCGTCAGGAAGGAATCGATGGGCCCTTGATGACGCACCTTTCCCTGGTCGAGGACGACGACCGAGTCGTAGGTCTCGGCCAGGTCCTCGGTCTGATGAGTGGAGACGACGAAACTCGTGAGGTGGCGCAGCTCGCCGATCAGTTCCCGGAAGACTCCGCGCTGGACCGGGTCGAGTCCCGCCGTGGGCTCGTCCAGGAGCACGACCTGGGCGTCGTGTACCAGGGTCTGGGCGATCCCCAACCGTCGTAACTGTCCACCGGAGAGTTCCCCGCTGCGCCGGTCCGCGAGCGAGGTGAGCCCGACCTTCTCGATGGCCTGCCGGGACCGCTCCCAGGCCTCGCTCCGCGACATGCCCTTGAGCCAGCCCGCGTAGGCCGCCTGTTCCCGCACTAGCAGGCCGGGCACCGGCCGCACGTGCTGAGGGAGCCAGCCGACCTTCCGACGGTAGGCCTTGAGGTCCTTGGAACTGCTCGTGTCCAACCCGTCAAGGGTGATGCGACCGGCCTCCGGCCTGAGGGCGGAGGCGATCAGGCCCAGCAGGGTCGACTTGCCGGCGCCGTTCGGGCCGAGCAGCACGCTGCACCCTTCTCCCAGGCGGAGGCTGAAGGAGTCCAGGACTCGGGAGCCCTTGCGGTAGCCGAAGGAGCAGTCAGTTACTTGAACAGGCATGATCACCGATCCGCTTTGCATTCTGAGCTGGTGAGAGATGTGGCGCCGCGCCACCCGGACGCTTTCCCACAGACACGTGCAGCATCGGCTATCCCACCGCACGCCGGTCCGGGCGGTTGACACAGCCGGGGCATCCATGCGGGCGCCGGCACGTGTCGGAGCGTTCCTCCCCGGAGATGGCGACGGAAGCATGCTCACATCCGTTGATCTGCACCGTCTTCCTTCTGGAGGGCTCTGCCGCGAGGCCTGCTACGAAAGTTCGGATCCGATGATGCCGTACAGATCGGCGAGGGGCCCGGCTTCGGCCGGTGGTGCGGAACCGGGGCCCGGGCGCGGGCGTCCGTCCTTCTCGACGGCGGCCGGTGATCATGGCTGCCGGCCGCCGCCCTGGAAGGAGCACCGTGACGGACCGTACGTCGAAGAGCGCGTCGCCCGCCGGCCGGAGCCGTTGGCGGCTCGCCGCGCTGGTCGGGTGCGGGGTGCTGCTGCTGGGCCCGGCCGGGCTCGCGGTGGTGCGGCTGCTCGGGTGGGACGACGGCACGGTGCTGGCCCTGCCGATGGCCGGGCTGCCGTACGCGGCGCTGCTCAGCGTGCTGCTGCTGGCGGTGGTGGCGGTGCTGCGCGCACGGTGGCTGACCGGGGTCGCGGCCGCGCTGGTGGTGCTGCAACTGTGGTGGCTGGTGCCCCGGTTCGTCCCGGACGGGGCCGGCGCGCCCGCCGACGCGCCCCGGCTGCGGGTGGCGACCAGCAACAACTTCATGGGGCAGGTCTCGCCGAAGTCCCTGGTCGACCTGGTGCGCGAGCAGCGGATCGACGTGCTCGCGGTCGAGGAGCAGAGCGACTCCGCCGCCGACGCCCTGGACGCGGCCGGCATCCGCACCCTGCTGCCCCACCGGGAGCGGCCGGCCGGCACCGACACCGCGCTCTACACCCGGCTGCCCGTCGGCTCCACCGCCGACCCGGCCTGGCCGACCACCAACCTGACCGTCGACGTCGGCGGCCGCCCGGTGCAGCTCGTCGCCGTCCACACCTACTACCCGCTCGGCGACGCCCGCCGCTGGGCCGAGGACCTGCACGGCCTGCGCGCCGCCGCGCCCGGACGCAACCACAACGCGGTCCTGCTGGGCGACTTCAACGCCACCCTCGACCACAAGCCGATGCGCGACCTGATCGGCACCGGCCTGACCGACACCCACGAGGAGCTCGGCGCGGGCCTCTTCCCCACCTGGCCCCAGGACCACCCCGACTACCGCGTCCCGGCCGTGATCCAGATCGACCACGTCCTGCACGGGCCCGCGCTCACCGCCGTCGACGTCTCCGAGCACGCCCTGCCGCGCAGCGACCACCGGGCCGTGGTGGCCGAACTCGCCGTCCTGCGCTGAACGCCGACCCCGGGGAGCCGGCGGTACGGAACGCCCCGCACCACTGCCCCGGGGTCACCGACCAGCCGCCGGAGCGGGAACCACCGCCCCGCGCGCGATGCGGGCGCGGCCGTCGGGCGGCAGGACGACGAGGTACTGCCGGTCGGCGTCCTCCACCCGGGCCAACGTGACGGACCTGCCGACCGCCGCGAGCGCCTCGGCGGCCGGACCGGCCTCCTCCGTCATCAGATCGAGCCGGGTGTGGGACTGGAGGTCCGTTGTCGGGCCGGTGATCCAGATCGCGATCGACGCACCCCGGCGCAGCGCGGCGAGCAGGTCCGTGCGCAGTGGCGCGTCGTCGGCGTCCCGCAGGAGCAGGTCGTGCAGGCGTTCCTGTCCGCACGGCCGGGACGGCGCGGCCTCGGCAAGCGCCCGGCACTTGTGGCACGAGCCCGGGTACTGCGGCTCGAAGAGGTTCAGGAAGCGCCTCAGGTACCGGCCGCGGATCCCGCACAGGGTGCGGCCCGTGCCCCCGGCGTGCTGGACACCGGGCACGCCCAAGACCCCGACCGCGGGATAGTCGGCCGGCTCGCACGCGCCGGCGAACGACCAGGTGGGGCCCGAGGCGCCACTGTCGGGAGTGTCGATCATGCGGAGCAGCATGGCACGCCCGGGACCGCCTGTTCCCGCGCGCCCACCGCGAACTCCGGTCGGCCGTCCCGAAGGGCGCGTTCCACCCGGCCGAGCCGGCCCCCTGCGGCCACGGGTGCGTCGAGGACAACAGCTGCGCGGGGACGGCGGCGGCCCGGGTGAACACCGAGACCGGGAACCGGGTGTCGCAGTACTGGTTGCTGCTGGGCTTCCCCGGAATCCGTCCCGCCCGCCAGCGCTGCCCGGCGGTTCGGGACGCTGGAACGGCGACATGTGCCCTGAGCTGCGCGTTCGGCGGCGCCTGGAAAGCCGCGGCGGAACGAGCAGGGCACTGGAACGGGTTCCGGGACCGGGGAATTCACGGAACTGGCGCACGGGCTGACGGACCGTCCCGTCGCCCGCGCACGGCCGGCAGGCCGACCCCGGCCAGCGCCGCGATGCCGAGGGGTCCGGCGGGAGAGCGACTCCCTGCTCGACGTCGGCCGGATCCACGCCGCCTTCGTCACCGACACCCGAGACCGCGGCGAGACCCGCGGCCCGCTCGACCTCGTCCCCGCACCGGCGAGGAGCGCAGCGCGGTGCAGCCGGCGGCGCGTGCGTCCGGGTGCGGGGCTGTGGCCGACGAGGTCCCCGTGGGCAACGGTGCCCGAACCGACGGTGGCGAGCCGTCCAGGTTCGCACGGCCCACGGAGCAGGGCGGGAGGGCAGGTGAGAGCGGTTGGGGTGGAGAGCCATGCGGCGCCGGAGGGGTGACCCCTCCAACGGCCACCGCCAAGGCGGTGGCCCAGGAACGGCTTGGCGTGCTCCTGGACGGTGGTGGCCCACCGGCCGCGGCTTGACGGGACGCCACCGGGTCGCCGGGAGCACGGACGGTTCTGATTCCCGACTTCCGATCGCCCTCCATCTTTCCGGTTTCTCCGCAAACGACTGCTGCCTAGACCTCCGGATACACATGGGCTGGGGCTGGACAGGCATCTGCCACTATCGTGTTCCGAGGCGACAGCCCCTGGCGAATCATTCGATCGGAGTTTGCCCCCATGTGGAAGATTGCCCTCCATGTAAACGTCATGACCGTGACGATCGGCATGCTGGCGGCCCTCACCTGCGCGTTCGCCTTTGCGATCGCCTTACGCAAAAATAGGCGACTGATGGTGCGAATCTCCCAGGTAGCCACCGTTATCGCATCCGCCGTCATCCTCTACATCACCCTTCGGCCACAGGGCGGCTGGGGGAATATCGGCCACAGCGGTCGGAGCCTCAACCTCACCCCGGCCGCATTCCTTGACGATGCCGCGCAACCTCACAGCCTCGCCTGGGAGGAGCTCATCCTCAATGCGGCGATGATGCTCCCGCTCGGAGTCGTCGCGTTCACCGGGTTCAGTCGCCGCCTCTTCGGCCTCGGCTTCGGCTTCGCCCTCTCCGTCGCCATCGAATCGGTGCAGTGGCTGACCAAGAGCGGCCGCTCTTCCGACATCATGGACGTCGCGGGCAATACGGCCGGATACCTCCTGGGCGTTGCCCTGCTTCTCGCTGCGCACAGGATCCTCTCGCTGGGCACAGCGAACCGCACCCAGCAGAAGGACCGCGATGGAACGACGGTGACCCGGTGACCCCAGTGCCGCGGGAATCGAAATCACCCACTCGCCCGGCCGACGCGGTCGTCTGCGCACTCGCCGTCCCGGCGGGGTTGGCGCTGGGCGTCGTGGCCCTGGTCGCCGACACTGTCCCCGGTCAGCTCGGTTCCATTCTGTCGGTGGCCGCCAGCACTGGCGTCGCCTGGGGAGTGGGAGCCGGGATTCTGGGAGCAGCCTGTCAGAGGCTGCTGACAGCGGCCTGCGCAGGCGCGCTGATCATGGTCCTCGCCGTGCTCACCTACTACGGCGGGAACGCCGTAGTGCACATCAGACCCAGCGCCGGCAGCGGCTATCTGGTGGACAAGACTGGTTTCTGGGCGATGGTGGCGGTCGTCGCCGGTCCCGCCGCCGGCGCGCTTGGATGGCGGATCACCCATGGCACCGCCCTCGCCAAGTCGTTGGCCGCGGGCGTCCTGGGGGGCCTGGTGGTGGTCCAGGGCCTCTACGCCTGGAGTCCGACGCGGTCCTACATGTTCGGTGGTGACGCGACCGCACGAGTCTGGATCTCACTGCTGCTGATCGCCGCGCCGCTCGGGGGCGCCCTGTGGGTGAGTCGCGGCCTGAGGCCGGCTGCCGCCTTCGGCTCCTTGGTCTGCACGTCGGCGATCGGGTTCTTCCTGTGGAGCACCGCGCAGTCGCTCCACCTGCTCCGATCGTGGTGAATTCTGGCCGCCGGGCCAGAATTCACCTGCGACATATCACCCATAAACCCGCGCGGCCAAATCATGACATTCCATTTTCAATTCCGCAACACATCCCATCCGGCAAAAATCGGCATCTCGATACGGATATCATGATTCAAAAACCGGAATGATGGCCACCATTAGCGGGTCAACGCCGAGCCGTTCCAGCCAAGAGTCAATTCAGCATTGCGTGCACGATCACCGATTAATAAGGTCGATTCCGAAGCCCGATCAGGGCCCAGGAATACCAGGGAGAATCCCATGCGAAGCTTGACAAAGGCAGGAACGATCGCCGCGACGTCCCTGTTGTTACTCGGAGCGGGGGCCCTTCCCGCCGCCGCAGCAGAGGCGCCGTCGACGGGAGAGGCGCCGGCATCCATCCTGGACACCAGCAGGTGCACCAGCCTCAGCAACGGAACCCTCTGTGTCCGGATCAAGGACGCTCGATCGACCGTCGAGGTGACCTACTCGAAGAGCGCCGGAGGCGCTGTCACGGCGCGCTTCGGCTTCAACTACCAGGGCACCGACTACAACGATGCCGGGGCATTCAGCATCAACGCCGGGGAGACCAAGTCCTACGCCTGGCACAACCTCAACGTTCTCTGCAACAGCGTGGTGGGCTTCCTCAGCGTCACGGGCCAGGGACGTTTCCAAACCCCGGCGGTCAGCGACTGCTGACCCACGGTACTTCTACCACTCGGCAGACCTGACGCCGTCCAGCGTGGGACCGCCGTGACCACTGCCGCTCCCGGTGCATTTCGCAC
>NZ_JBHVEU010000385.1:0-8569 GCF_042802075.1 Kitasatospora sp. NPDC057518 | reverse complement strand
CCGACTGGCCGGGTACGGGGAAGCGGCGCCGGGGTGCCCGGCGGACTCGGGACCGGTGTCAGCCGCGCGCACCGGAGCGGCGGCGCAGGAGGGCGAAGCCCAGGCCCGCGGCGCCGACGGCCGCGACGGTGCCGCCACCGGCGAGCATCAGGCCGGAACCGTCGGAGGCGGTGGAGCCGTCACCGGCCTGCGCGGCGCCCTTGGGCACCTCGCGGACCTGCGGCTGGGCGCCGCCGGGGGCGGCCGGGGCCGGGGCGGCGCCCTTCGGGGCGGCCACGGCCGGCGAGGCCTCGGCCTTCGGGGCGGCGGAGGGCGCGGCGGGTGCGGGCGGGGCGGTCCGCACCGCGGCGTCGCCGGCCGGGGCGGCGGAGGGCGCGGCCGGCTTCGGTGCGCCGTCGGCCCAGGCCTGCCCGCCGGTGACGGTGGCCAGCAGCGCGGCGCCGGTCAGGGCGCAGGCGGCCAGGACGCGGCGGGTGGGGGAGTGGTGGGTACGGCTCCTGCTCATACGGGGTGTCTCCATCGTGCGTCGGTCGGTGGGTGGTGGCCGCCGGTCCGCGGTGCGGTCCGCGGTGCGGTTTCGCGGGCCCCGGCGGGCCGGTGTCGTGGGACGTCCGTCGTCGGCGCCGGACGCGTACGTCCTCGTCGTGGACACCCTCCGGCCGCTTCACCCGGTTCGACGGGTTCGGCCGGTGGCGTCGGGGATGACGCTAGGAGGGCCGTGTCGCGGTCCTCGGCCGGTCGTGTCACGGCCGCCCATCGGCTGCGTAACGGCGCGGACGGGGCCGCCGGAAAGCCCGACGCTGCGGCCACCCCCGCCCTGCCCTACCGCCCCGCCCTACCGCCCCGATCGCAGGCGGCGGAGCGTCCAGCCCGGGCCGAGCGGCCGGGTGTGGGCGGTGAAGAGTTCGGCGGCGCGGCGGTAGGAGAGACGGGCGTGGCCGGTGTACGGGCAGCGGTCGCGGTCGGGGGTGCCGGCGGGGGCGCGGCGGTCGGTGAGGAAGAGCGGGCCGGTGGCGCGGCCGGCGACCAGGAGGGGGAGCAGCCGGGCGGTGCCGGACTGCCAGTGCACCGGGGTGCCGGGCGGGCGGGTGCGGCGGCGGGGCGGGTCGAGGTGGTCGGTGTCCAGGGCGAGGACGGTCTCGATCGCGGCGCCGGACTCGTGCAGCAGGTGCCAGAGCGCCTGCTCGCGCAGCGGCGCGCGGAGGGCGAACAGGGCGCGCAGTTCCTCGGGGCTCAACGGGCCGGTGGCCGTGGCGGGTTCGGGCAGTGGGCGGGGGAGCAGGCCGGTGGTCGGGTCGCCGTCGAGCCAGCCGCGGGCCCGCCACCAGGCCACGGCCGCGCGCAGGGTGGAGAGCTCCCGGTTGAGGGTGCGCGGGTCGGTGTCGGCGCCGCGCCGGGCGGCTGCGGCGCGGAGCCGCTCGGCGGCGTCGGGGTGGTCGAGCAGGGCGAGCGGCAGGACGGGCGGCCGGGCCCGTCGCCGTTCGGGGCCGGTGGGGGCGGGCCGGTCGGCGAGTGCCCAGGCCCAGGTGTCCAGTGCGATCCGGTAGATCCGCCGGGAGCCGTCGGCGAGCCCGGAGGCGGCCAGGTAGCGCTCGACGGCGACGGCGTATTCGACCGGTGGGAGTGCTGTCGCGGTTCCTGTCACGATCGCCTTCTTCCGAAATCCAAGTGCCGCAGTAAATCACTGTTCCGGGACATCTGAACCGTAGTCGCTGGGCGCAGTAAACGGCAGGTGGAGAGCCATGGAGGTGTGAATTTACTGCGGTAGATCGAATCCTCATAGAATTGATTCCCAAAGGCTCAACTTTTTTCCCGCAATCCCTTGAATCCACCCTCCGTCGACGCGCAGACTTTCTGCACATGGCAGTGCAGACCGAACGGATCCCGGCCCGCCGAAGGCGCCTGGGAGACCGGATCGCCGTGTTCGGCGAGCGCGAGTTCACGTGGTTCTTCCTGGGGTACACGACCTCCCTGATCGGCTCCTCGATGGCGCCGGTCGCGGTCGCCTTCGCGGTGCTCGACGGCGGTGGTGGTGGAAGCGGCAACGGCGGGGGCGGCACCGCCCTGGGGTGGGTGATGGCGGCCCGGATCCTCCCCGTGGTGCTGGTGCTGCTGGCCGGCGGGGCGATCGCGGACCGGCTCGGCAGCCGCCGGGTGATGCTGGGCTCGGACCTGTTGCGCGGCGTGGTCCAGGCGCTGTTCGCCGGGCTGCTGGCGGCCGGGCGCGCCCCGGTCTGGGCGATGGTCGCGCTGGTGGCGCTCTGGGGGGTCGGCGAGGGGCTGTTCATGCCGGCCTTCGGCGCGATCGTGCCCGACCTGGTGCGCCGTACGGGACTGGTGGCGGACGCCAACGCCCTGCTGGGGCTGGCCCGTTCGGTGTCCACCGTGGTCGGCCCCGCCACCGCCGGCCTGGTCACCGCCGCCTGGGGCCCGGCGGCGGTGCTGCTGGCCGACGCGGTGACGTACGGTGTCGGCGCCTTCGCGCTGGCCAGGCTGCGGCTGCCGGTGCGGGCGGCGGCCGGCGAGGGGTCGATGGTCCGGGACCTGCGGGCCGGCTGGTCGGAGTTCGCCTCCCGCCCGTGGCTGTGGGTCACCACCGTGCAGATGGGCCTGTTCAACCTGCTGGTCTGGGCCCCCTTCCTGGTGCTCGGCCCGCTGCTCGCGCAGCGGGACCTCGGCGGTGCCCGCGCCTGGGGCCTGGTGATGGGGGTCTACGGCGTCGGCGCGGTGCTGGGCGGCCTGCTGGTGCTCGGCCGGTCGCCGGCCCGCCCGCTCGCGGTGGCGTCCCTGGCGGCGCTGGCCTGGGCGCTGCCCTCCGCGGCGCTCGCGGCCGGGGCGGGGCTGCCCTGGGTGGCCGCCGGCGCACTGGTGGCCGGGGTCGGCTCGGCGGTCTGCGGGACGCTCTACGGCACCACCACCCAGAAGTGGGTGCCGGTGGAACTGCTCGGCCGGGTGACGGCCTTCGGCGTGCTGGGCTCCTTCGCCCTCGGCCCGCTCGGGCTGGCGGCGGCCGGTCCGCTGGCGGGCCGGTTCGGCGCGGACACCGTGCTGCTGATCGGAGCGGTCTGGCAACTGGCGGCCGGGGCCGTAGTGTTGGCCGTACCGGCGGTACGTGACCGTCGCTGGGAGGAGGGCCCGGACAGCTGACCAACCCCTCGGACGGCTCCGGGGCGCACCCCCGGCCCACCGCGCACCGCGCCCGGCCGGCCCCGGAGCGCAACCGGCTGCCCCACCCGCGCACGTACGCCTCCGCGGCGGGCGGGGCGGCCGACCCGGTCGTACGGTGGAGGACGGGGGTGACGGAGGAGGTCGATCATGCCCGGCTCGCTCACCATCAGCCATCACGGGTCCGCGGTCACCCTGGACCACGCGGACGCGGAGCGGCTCGCCACCGTACTGGCGGACCTGGCGTACCTGCTGGAGATCCCGGGGCCGAACCGGATCAACGACGAACAGCTCGCCGTGCTGTGCGAGGGCCGCGCCCCGGACCGCGCCGAGCTGGTGCACTGGTGCGCGTCGAACGCGCGCGGACTGAAGGGGCAGTTCTGACCGGAGCCGCCCGGGCCCGGGCTGCGGACCGTCCGCACCCGGGCCGGCCGCCGGAGCCCTCGGCCCGTTCGCCGGAGCCCGTTGTCCGCCCGCCCGAGCCCGCTGTCGGCCCGCCCGAGCCCGTGGATCGCGCGCCGTGGCCTGTCGGCCGCCCGCCGTACGATGGCGCGCGGGGCGGGGACGCCCCCCGGACGCCGGGGTGGCCGGCGGCCGGTCCGGCGGAGGGTGGGGGCCCGAACGTGCCGCAGTCCTGGTCGATGTCCTGGCTGACCGTGCCCACGCCGCTGCCCAGCGGGCCGATGCACATCGCGGTGACCCCGCTCGGTGTGGTGTCGGCCGGCTACCGGGGGCCGCGCGAGGGCGAGGCGCCGCCGTGCACCGACGAGTCGAAGATCGCCGCCGTCACCGAGCGGATCGGCGCCTACCTGGCGGGCCGCACCCGCGACCTGGGCCTGCCGATCGACTGGAGCCTGAGCTCCGGCCCGCACCGCGCGGTGCTGCAGGCGCTCTGGCGCGAGGTGCCGTACGGCCGGACCATCACCTACGGCGAACTGGCCGCCCGCAGCGGGGTGTTCGAGGACGTGACGGAGCCCGGCCTGGCCGCCCGCACGGTCGGGCAGATGATGGCCGCCAACCCCGTCCCCCTGCTGCTGCCCTGCCACCGGGTGGTGGCGGCGGACGGGATCGGCGGCTTCGGCGGCGGCCGGGTCGGGATCGAGGTGAAGCGCTGGCTGCTCACCCTGGAGGGCGTGCTGGAGCCGACCCTCGACTGGAACGGCCCGCTCTAGGGGCTCGGCCGTTCACCGGTGCAGCGCCCGGACCAGTGACACCCGTCCCGGCGCCCGGCGCTGCAGCACCGGCCGGATGCCGGACACCAGCGTGTACTCGATGCCGCGCACGTCCGGTTCCGCCCCCGGGTACTCCGGCCGCTCCCCGAGCGCCAGCCGCACCGCGTCCCACGGCAGGTTGAGGCCGCACAGCCGCAGCTGGTGGAGCCCGGCGGCGGGGCGGGTGTTGACGTCGATGACCACCGGCCGGCCGTCGAAGCGGCGGAACTGCACGTTGGACAGGTACGCCATGCCGGTCGCCCGGACCAGCCGCCGGACCGGGTCCAGGTAGCACTCCTCGGTGGTGAAGCCGCGGCGGCGGCCCTCCTTGGTGCGTCCGACCGCGGTGAGCGGGCCGCCGTCCCGGTCGGCGAGGCAGTCCACCGAGACCTCCGGTCCGTCCAGGTACGGCATCACCAGCAGGTCCACCGGCTCGCCGTCCGGGCCGCCCTCGGCCAGTGCCGCGGCCACCTGATCGACCTGCACCCGGTGGTCCCAGCCGGTCAGCCGCCGCGCTCCGTACGGTTCCCGGGTGAGCACCCGGAAGCCGGCGCCGCCCGCACCGGCGGTGGGCTTGAGGCAGGCGGTGTGCCCGGCGCCCTCGATCCGCTCGACGGCGTCCCACAGCTCGCCGGGGGTGCGCACCCGCCACCAGGGCGGGGTGGGCAGGCCGGCCCCGGCGATCACCGCGTAGCCGTCGGCCTTGCTGGTGAAGGCCGCTATCGCGGTGGCCGGCGGGCAGAGCAGCGCGGTGCCGATCGCCTCGAACTCCGGCCGGGCGAGGGCGATGGCGAGCTGGTGCAGCTGCGGGACGAAGACGTCGACGGCGTGCCGGGCGCAGTAGTCCAGCGCGTAGCCGACGTAGCCGTCCGCCGGCAGGTCGGCCGGCTCGGCGCTGCCGTGGTCGGCGGCGGCGAGCACGGGGGAGTCCGGGTCGCCGTGGGTCGCGTGGACCACCACCGGGCGCGGGGCGGCGCGCAGTTGTTCGATGAAGAAGACGTTCTCGGCGTAGGTGCGGTTCAGCCAGACACGTACGGGTGCACTCATGTGACCCTCTCGGGAAGAGAGTTGACGAAGGGTCAGGGCACCCTAGCGGCCTGTTCGAACGGTCCGGACGGCGGGGGCGCCGCCTGTGGATCGTGGCGCGGGGTGGCGCGGTTCGGGGCGCGGATGGGGGAGGATGGGGCGCCGCGCTCCGAGTTGTTCGAATGGACGGTCGAACAGATATCGATCGGGTGATCTATTCGTACTATTTGTTTAGGCATTCCGAACCACTCGAACGAGTGATTGCGGGGCACCCTCGACAGGGCCCACCATGAAGCTGCAACACGCATGTGCAAGGCGACACTTCATCGGGATATGCGAAGGGCTCCCCCATGTCGACCGAAACCAATGCCGGAATTCCCGCGCCCAGTGCGCAGTCGGAGATCCGGCAGCAGCAGAGTCTGAGCACGGCCGGCGCGCGGAACCTCGCGACGACCACCAAGTCCGCGCCCCAGATGCAGGGCATCAGCCCGCGCTGGCTGCTCAGGAAGCTGCCCTGGGTGCAGGTGTCCGGCGGCACCTACCGGGTGAACCGCCGCCTGCGCCACTCGGTCGGCCGCGGCCGGGTGGGTTTCGTCAAGACCGGTGCCGAGGTGCGGATCGTCGCGCCCACGCTGGCCGAGGTGCCGGTGCTGCGCGGATTCCAGGACGAGGCCGTGCTGGAGGAGCTGGCCTCGCGCTTCGTGCAGCGGGAGTTCGCCCCGGGCGACGTGCTGGTCCAGGCCGGCGCCCCGATCACCGAGGTGTTCCTGATCGCGCACGGCAAGCTCGACCGGCTGGGCACCGGCAAGTACGGCGAGGAGACGGTCGTCGGCACCCTCGCCGACGGCGACCACCTCGGCGACGAGGCGGTCCGGCAGGACGGCGGCGCCTGGCCGTACACCGTCCGCGCTGCGACGGCCGGCACCGTGATGACGCTGTCCTGGCCCGCCTTCCAGGAGCTGCACGACCGCTCCGAGGCGCTCCAGCTCCAGATCATCGAATACCTGAACGGCTTCCAGCAGGCGCAGAACAAGCACGGCGAGGCCGCGATCGACCTCTCCGCCGGCCACCAGGGCGAGTACGAGCTGCCCGGCGCCTTCGTGGACTACGAGCTCAAGCCGCGCGAGTACGAGCTCAGCGTCGCGCAGACCATCCTCAAGGTGCACAGCCGGGTCGCCGACCTCTACAACCAGCCGATGAACCAGACCGAGCACCAGCTGCGGCTGACCATCGAGGCCCTGCGCGAGCGCCAGGAGCACGAGCTCGTCAACAACCCCGACTTCGGGCTGCTCGGCAACGCCGCGTACGACCAGCGCTTCCAGACCCACTCCGGCCCGCCCACCCCGGACGACATGGACGAGCTGCTCAGCCGCCGCCGCGGCACCAAGCTGTTCCTGGCCCACCCCAGGGCCATCGCCGCCTTCGGCCGGGAGCTCAACAAGCGCGGCCTCTACCCGGACACGGTCGAGGTCGACGGCAAGCAGATCCAGTCCTGGCGCGGCGTCCCGGTCTTCCCGTGCAACAAGATCCCGATCGTCGGGAGCACCAGCTCGATCCTCGCGATGCGAATCGGCGAGGACAACCAGGGCGTCATCGGCCTCCACCAGACCGGAATTCCGGACGAATACCAGCCGAGCCTTTCGGTGCGGTTCATGGGAATCGACGACAAGGCCATCATTTCCTACCTGGTGAGCGCCTACTACTCCGCCGCGATCCTGGTGCCGGACGCGGTCGGCGTCCTGGAGAACGTGGACATCGCGCAGTACTGACGGTTCGCGCGGCCGGTCGCGGCGCCGCGCCGCCGTGCCGTCCGTCGGGGCCGCCCATCCGGCCCCGGCGGACGGCGGCCCCGGCGCGTACGGACCCGGCCGGTACGACCCCGGCGCGTACCGACCCTGCCGGTACGACCCCGGTGCGTACCGACCCCGTCGGCACGGGCCCGGCCGGGGCGAGGCGCGACCGCGCCCGGCACCGCAGCGCAACTCCGGTCCGCCGTCGGCGGGCCGTCCCACGACAGGCGCCCGACAGGGGGAGAGACCCATGACGAGTCCCACGCTGGAGCGGGACCACAAAGAGGGGCACGAGGCGGCGGACATCCTCGCCCGGACCCGCGCCCTGGTCGACCCGGTCCTGCGGGCCGCCGTCGACTCGCTGCCCGGCACCATGCGCAAGGTGTCCGGCTACCACTTCGGCTGGTGGGAGGCGGACGGCACCCCCGCCGAGGCACCCGCCGGCAAGGCGATCCGGCCGGCCATGGTCCTCGCCGCCACCCAGGCCCTGGGCGGCAGGCCCAACGAGGCCGTCGCCGCGGCCGCCGCGGTGGAGCTGGTGCACAACTTCACCCTGCTCCACGACGACGTCATCGACCGGGACGACACCCGGCGCCACCGGCCCACCGCCTGGCGGGTGTTCGGCACCACCGAGGCCATCCTGGCCGGGGACGCCATGCACTCCCTCGCGCTGCGCCTGCTCGCCGAGGACACCCACCCGGCCGCCCAGGGCTCGATCCGCCGGCTCGCCGACTGCGTGGTCGAGCTCTGCGAGGGCCAGCAGATCGACTGCGCCTTCGAGCGGCGCGACGACGTCTCGCTGCCCGAGTGCCTCGCGATGGCGGAGGCCAAGACCGGCGCGCTGCTCGGCGCGGCCTGCTCGATGGGAGCCCTGTACGGGGGTGCCTCCGAGGAGGCGGCGCAGGCGCTGGACGGCTTCGGCCGGGAGATCGGCCTGGCCTTCCAGCTGATCGACGACCTGATCGGCATCTGGGGGGATCCGGCGGTCACCGGCAAGCCGGTCGGCGCGGACCTGGTCGCCCGGAAGAAGTCGCTGCCGGTGGTCGCGGCGCTGGGGTCCGGCACCGTGGACGGCAAGCGGCTGGCCGAGCTGTACGCGATCGAACGCCCGCTGAGCCCCGAGGAGTTGGCGCAGTGCGCGGCGGCCGTCGAGGCGGCCGGCGGGCGTGGCTGGGCGCAGGGCGAGTCCTGCGAGCGGATGGCCACGGCGATGGCGCAGCTGGCCGCCGCGGTCCCGGAGCCGGCCGCGGCCGACGAGCTGCTGGCGCTCGCCGAGCTGGTCACCCGCCGCACGCACTGAGCGGGCCGCCCGGGCCGGATGCGTCCCCGGGCCTTTCCCCGGTGTCTCCCCGGGAGTGGGAAGCCGGCCCGGCCGGC
>NZ_JBHVEU010000384.1:0-8570 GCF_042802075.1 Kitasatospora sp. NPDC057518 | reverse complement strand
GCCGACTTCCTGCGCGGCGAGGCTGGCCGTCCCTGGTTACGGGGTGAGTCGCAGGTGGATAGCGAGGACGCCGAGCTGCTCCTTCTCGGGTGGGTGGATCTCGCGGCAGGCGGTGAGGAGTTCGGTCCGGCTCATTCCCTCGGAGCCGATCGCCTCCGGGGCCTCGGTGTCGAGCATGGCGTCGAAGCTCGGGTACTCCGTGACGCCGGTGACGATGGTGCGGCAGTGGGTGTCGCCGGATTCGAAGAGGAGGGTCTGTCCCGGATGGATCCTGCGCATGCTGGGGTAGCCGACGCGTACCTCGATGGTCTTGGTGCCGGCGGCGATCAGGTCGAGGTAGGGGCGGCGGATCCGGATGACGCGTTCCTGGTCGGGCACGGGATGGTGTTCCAGCTTCTACGCCGAGGTGGGCAGGGACAGTTCGGCTGGATGTCCGGGTAGGGCCTTTCCCGGGGTGTCGGACCTGGGCCCCCGACGGCGAAGGGCGGTTACTGCACTTGATCGGGCTATGGTGGTAACCACCTGACAGGTGAGGGATGGTTCCGGTAGATCTGTGCGCGTGAATGACTCCACGCCAGAGGGTGACGAGCCCGCCTCCTTCGTCGAGAACGCGAAGAGCCTGTACAGGAAGCACAAGCCGAAGATCACCGCCATCGGCGGTGCAGTCTGCGTCGTGGCCCTCGCCATCATCGTCACCAGTCTCGCCGAGGGGCGGGACTCCGAGGATGCCGAGGACCAGGAACAACTCCCCGCCCCCGAAGCTACGGACCAGACTCGTTGGTCCTCCAGCGACTATGACCGCGACCCCTTCCTGCGAAGGCTCCCTGCCGGTCAGCATGCCAGTGAGGAGGCCAACGCGAGGTACAAGGAATTGACGGGTAACAACCTTCCGCCTGGTTACACCTTGGTTCGCCGGTGGTTCTTTCCGAAGGACTCCTCAGAGGATGAGACCCCCGGCGAAGCCGCAGCCTGAGCGAAGGCACTGTCGCATCTCATTCCTGTGCAGTGCTGACGGACGCCCTGCAGAACGTCTTTACCGCCGCTGACCTCCGGAAATCTGCGAAGCTGGGGGTGCGTGCCATTGCTCGGACCGATCGGCCGGATGGTGGCCCTGGACAACCTGCTGCCCACCGCGCGGCGCCGGCGCGTCAAGGCCCGCAGCCGCGAGAACCCGATGAGCACGTACGGGCCGAACGCGGGAGAACGCCCGCAAACCACCCGGACCCATGCCCTTTCCGTCGAGATCCACGTCATGGAAGACGGACCTGCAGCACGCCGCCGCCGGTAGACGCGACGGCGTTGGAGTCCCGGTCGTCTTCGAACCAGGTCAGGATGGCCTTCACGCCTTGGGCGACTTGTAGATGGTGGCGGCCATCGCTCCCAGTTGCTTGTTGGCCTTGAGCGCGAGGTCGATGGCATCGCTCACGGAGTCGCTGGGCACCGGGATGTTGTTCACGTAGATCGCGAAGGCGTAGCGGTGGCCGTCCTTCGCATCGATGTAGCCTGCGAGCGCCTTCGTGCCGAGGGCCAGCTTGCCCTGGTAGGGGCTGACCAGGGTGCCGGTCTTCGCGCGGATGTGTCCTGCGGCGGGGTCGGTGCGGTCGATGACGTCGGCGAGCGAGCCGTCGACGCCCATGTTCGGCATGGAGTCGTAGAAGACGTCGAAGTCGTCCTGTCGTGCCAGGTGCCGCAGCAGCGCCACCTGGGCGGTCGGCGTCGCCTTGTCGCCGGGGAGGCCCTGGGCGTCGACGAGGCTCACCGAGTTCGGGTCCACTCCTGAGCGGGCGAGGAACTCCTTCTCGGTCTTCATGCCGTCCGCATAGGTTCGTTGCCCGTTGTGTGCCGCCATCAGCGGCGGCAGCAGGTTCGCCCCGAGGTTGTGGCTGACCTTGTTGATCAGCTTCGCGTACTCCTTGAAGGGCGGAGAGGTGTAGGTCGCCGATACGGGCAGCGAGTTCACTTCCGCCGACGGGGGGAGCCTGCTGTCGGGGTTCGCTCCCAGCGAGGGGGCGGATACGCTGACGCCGTTCCTGGCGAGTGCCTCGATGAGGACGGTGCGGGCGAACGCCGCCGGGTCGGGGACCTGGTAGGTCGTCACGAAGGGGGCCTTCGCGTCCGCGGGCACGGAGCCTCGGACCCGGATGTGACCAGGGCTCACGCTTTCGGTCGTCACCGCCGGCCTGCTTCCGGCGGGTGTGGTCGTCACCTGCGCGTCGACGCCGAAGGCGGCCGTCTTCGGGCGCCAGTCGACCTTGGCCGGCTCACCGGGTGCGCCCGGCGTGATGAGCACGTCGATGAGGTTGTCGTTGACGATGGTCGGGGTGACCGGCAGCCCGCCGATCGACACCGGATCCCAGAGTCGGTTGTCGATCACCACGTCGCCGTCGACGTGGCGGACTCCGCTGGCCGCGACCTGTCGGGCCAGTTCGTTGACGCCCGCCAGCGGGTCCTCTGCGGTGATGGTCGCCATGCCGGGGACGGCGTTGGCGTCGTAGTGGTCGAAGTCGGGGACGTCCAGTCCGCCTGACGCGGTGGTCCGCCCGCCGAGTGCCAGGTCGCCGTTGCCGACCAGGATGAGGTCGCCGGAGAGCCGCCCGTCCGCGGAGACCGTACCCGAGTGCACCACGGGCGTACGGAAGCGATGGTCGTCACCCAGGACGTCGAGCGCGGCACCGACCGCGAAGGTCTTGGCCGTCGAACCGGTCATGAACTGGGAATCGGCGCCCTTGGACTGGACGACCTTCCCGGTCTGCAGGTCGGCGACCTGCAGGCCCCACTGGCCCGACGACCACGGCGCGGTGCTCATGAGCTTCTGCAGCTCGGCGCTCACCCGTGCGGCACCCGGTGCCGGAGAGGCCGAGTCGTCCGTGGAGTCGTGGGAGCACGCCGTCATCGCCACGGCGGCCGTCATCGAAGCGGCGAGCGCCAGGGCCGTACGCCGCCGTGCCCGAGGTGTCCTGATTCCGGAGGGGGAGTTGCTTGGCATTCGTTCTTTCCTGTTCGACTTTCCTGTTCGGCTTTCGCGCTCGATCGAAGGCTTCCGGCCCGGTTGCCGCGCGGCGGTCAGGGCTTCCCGCCCTTGCCGATGGCGATGCTGCCGTTGCGGGTCCGGACGGCCACGGAACGGCCGCTCGCCTCGTCCTTCGCGACGTTCACGGTGACGTCGCCCTTCTTCGCGGCCGTGCGGACCGCGTACGTCGAGTCCGGCAGGCCCAGCTCGACGTCGCCGTCCCTGCTCTGCACGTCGACCAGGTCGGGCACGGCGGCCAGGCGCAGGTCGACGGTGCCGTTGCGCGAGGTGACGCTGACGGACCGGGCGGAGATCCCGTCGCCCTTGATGCTTCCGTCGCCGCCTTGCAGGGCCAGCCTGGCTCCGTGGAGGTCCGACAGCCGGACGTCGCCGCCGGCGGTCCGGGCCGAGAAGTCCGCGGTGAAGCCGGTGGCCTCGATGCGCCCCTTGCCGCTCTCGGCGGTGACGGCGACGGCGCGCGGCACCTTCACGGTGTACTTCGCGCCGCAGCCCACCGAGATCCCCGTGCAGTCCAGCGAGAGTGTGAGCGTGCCCCCTTCGAGCTGCCAGCCGGACCCCACCTCCCCGCCGACCTTCGTGCCGCTGACCCGTCGTTCCACCTGAACGTCCTCGATGTCGGCGGCCACCAGCGCGAGGTCGGCGGAACCGGAGTCGACGGTCAGGCTGCCGCCGGCGAAGTCGAAGGACTTCGATTCCACGGTCGCGTCGGCCGAGGCGCCGTCCGTGGTGCAGGCCGTGGCGGCGAGGCCGAGGAGGGCGGCTCCGCCGAGGGCGAGAAGCGTGCGGGTGGTCGGTTCCATCGGGTTCTTCCTTCGTCAACGAGCATGAACGGGCAAGGTGGTGCGGGTTCCCGCGCCCCGGTTCACGAGCGCAGCGCCCGGTTCACGAGCGCAGTGCCCGGTTCACGAACGCCGCGCCCCGGTTCACGAGCGCAGCGCCCGGACCGCGACCGTGCGCGACACCCGGGCCGCCTGCAGGACCAGCGCGAGGCAGGTGGTGACCAGCGTCGCGGCGGCGAGCGCCCCGAGCGTGGCCCAGGGGAGGCCCGCCAGGACCCGGACGGCGTCGGTCCGGGCTCCGAGGGCGGTGGTGAAGCTCGACACGGCGACGAACAGCGCGCCGAAGACGATCGCCGTCCCCGCGTAGATCGCCCCCTCGTAGACCATCGACCGGGTGACCACGCCCGGCCGCGCACCGGCCACCGTCACGACGGCGCAGTCGCGGGCGCGCTCCCGTCCGACGAGGGCGATCACGGCGAGGCCCCCGACCCAGGAGACGACGAAGACCCAGCCCAGCACGACCAGGATGTTGTCCAGCCCGGCGTTGCCTCCGGGCATGACCTTCCCCATCACCATGAAGAGGCCGACGAACGACAGGGAGAGCGCGAAGGGCAGCACCGTGGTGACGCTCCTCGTCGCGCGGGCCCGGCACGACTGCACGGCCAGGTGCCAGGCGACGCCGCGCGAGGGCATCAGCGCCGTCCAGAGCCTCATCAGCGGGGTGAGCACCCACGGCCCCATGAGCAGCAGCAGGCAGAGGAGGAAGAGGTTCCCGGCGAACGCGAAGGCCGTCCGCTGGGCGAGCCCGCCCTCGAGTTCGAGGCCCAGGCCGGGGATCCACATCCCGACCACGCCGGCGAGCAGGCACAGGGCGAGGCCGCCGCGGGCGACGCCCGGCCGCGCCGGGGGGTCGGAGAAGTCCCGGAAGGCGCGCATCTCCGGCGTCCTGGCGGCCCGCCGGGTGACGCCCCAGCCGCCGAGCAGGCACGGAACCAGTCCGAACAGCACGCTCACGCCGACGTACCAGAACCGGAACCCGGCCGCGGCCCCGTGCAGTTCGAGGCCCGTCCCCTTCCACTGCGCGAGGGCGACACCCGCGACCAGCAGGGCGAGCGGTGCGGCCAGCGCGCCGGCCACCGCGCCCAGCACCACCGTCTGCGTCCGCAGGACGAACCTGACCCGGTGGCGCGGAATCCCGAGGATCACCCACAGGGCGTGCTCGCGCCGCTGGGTCGTCAGCGTCAGGCCGACCGCGGAGGCGACGACGCCCACGGCGGCGAGCACGGTGAAGAAGACGATGTTGCCGCCGAGGGCGATCGACGCGGAGACCATCCGTGCGTCACCCGCCGCCCGCGCCGCCGAGACGGCGGTGAACATCGCGATGGCCGAGCCCGCCGAGCACGCCGCGCCGACCGTGGCGCACAGGAGCGTCCACCACCACATCGACGCCTGCAGGCGGATGTCCGACAGCACGAGCCGGATCACGACTCCTCCCCGCCCGCCTCGTCCGCCGACTGCGCCGAGAGGACGGCGTCGCCCACCGCGCGGGAGTCGCCACCGGGGATGACGGCGTGTACCCGCCCGGACCCCATCACCACGACCTGATCGGCCCGCGCGGCCGCGTGGGGGTCGTGGGTGACCATGAGCACCGTGCTCCCCTGCGCGGGAAGCGCCTGCAGCCAGTCGAGCACCACATGACCCGACTTGAGGTCGAGCGCACCCGTCGGCTCGTCGGCGAAGACGATCCGCGGCTGGTTCGCCACCACCCGGGCCACCGCGACGCGCTGGCGCTCGCCACCGGAGAGGCGGTCGGGGCGTCGCCGCGCGTGCTTGGCGATGCCGAGCCGCGCCATGGCGTCCTCGACCCGCGCCCGGGGCACCCGGCGGCCGGCGAGCCGCGCCGGCAGGGCGATGTTGTCCTCGACCGTCAGCGAGCTGACGAGGTTGTACTCCTGGAAGACGAAGCCGATGTTCTCGCTGCGGAACGCGGCCTGCTTGCGGGGGCTGAGCGAGCGGACGTCCGTCCCGAGGATCTCGACGGACCCCGCGGTCGCCCGCTCCAGCCCGGCCGTGCAGAGCAGGAGCGTCGACTTGCCCGAACCGGAGGGGCCGACGACGGCGGTCAGCCGGCCTTCGGGAATCTCCAGGTCGATGTCGTGCAGGACGCGCGTCGTCTCGCCCCGGCGGCCGGGAATGGGGAATTCCGTCCGAAGGCCGCGCAAACGAATGCACGGCACGGGAGCGGCAGTGGGAAATGGCATGAATCAAGGAAAACAGGGCCGGGCAGTGGAGTGCACGGGAGCCTGCACTGCTATCGGAGGTAGACTTGGATCTACCGCCCGACCGGTCCGAACCGTGCGAAAATGTCGATCATGGCGCAGATCCGTGTTGCCCGGAGGCTGCTGACCGAATTCGTCGCAGCGGCCGCCTTTCCGATTCTCCTGATTTCCGTTCTCGCCGCACCGGTCTCGGTTCCGGTGGTGGCCGAACTGGACCGCTCCAGGGCGCAGTGGTGCGGAGTCCGGACGATGCCGCTGCGGCCCGCCGACCGCAGCTGGCCGCAGTGGGTGGCCGGCCGGCTGCGGACACGGTCGGTGTGGAGGACCGACCTGCCCGTGTTCGTCACCGCCGCGCTCCTGTCCGCGCTCTCGCTGCCGGTGGGCTTCTTCGGATTCCTCGGCGCCCTGGCGCTGGTGTTCTCCCCCGTCCTCTGGGGTTTCGGCATCGCCGCGGAAGTCGGCCCGTTCACCCCGGCCGCCCTGTGGGAAACCCTCGTGGCGGTGCCCGCGGGAATCGCCCTCGGCGCGGTCACCGTGGGCGCGCTGACAGGTATCTCCCTGCTCCGCGACCTGCTCCTGCGGGCCTTCTCGGGGAGCCGGAACCCCGACCTGCTCGCGAAACTGGAGGAACTCCGCACCAGCCGGGCCTCGCTGACGGCGGCCTTCGAGAACGAGCGCCGGCGCATCGAGCGCGACCTGCACGACGGCGCCCAGCAGGAGCTCGTCGCCCTCGTCATGCGCCTGGGAATCCTGGAAGCCGCGGCGACGGCCACCGAGCAGGAACGGATCGTCCAACTGGCCCGCCAGGCCCAGGCCCAGGCGGAGCGCGCGCTCGAACGGCTGAGGGAGACGGTGCGCGACATCCACCCCAGCGAACTGAGCGATCTCGGCCTCGTCGCCGCCGTCCGGGAACTGGTGGCCAGATCACCGTTGCGGGTCGAACTGACCAGCACCGGTACGGACGCCTGGCTCTCCTCGCCGATCGCCGCGGCCGTGTACTTCACGGTCTCCGAGGCCCTGACGAACATCGCCAAGCATGCGGGCGTCGGGAGCGCCCGGATCGACATGCGGTGCACCGAGAGCGGCGTCCGCGTCCGGGTGGGCGACGACGGCGCCGGCGGCGCGCGGATCAGCACCGGATCCGGGCTCTCCGGGCTGCGTGAGCGGATGCGGAGCGTCGGTGGGAACCTCGAAATCACCAGCCCGCCGGGCGGCGGAACGGAGGTCGTGGCATCCGCCCCGGCCCAACCCCCGTGGTGACGGAATTCGACAGGGAAAGCGACGGGAAACCGATTGTGAGAATCATCCTGGCGGACGACAGTCTGCTGATACGCGCCGGAATCCGGGAGATCCTGGTTTCCAGTGCCCACGACGTGATCCGCGAATGCGAGGACGCCGACGAACTGGTCGCCGCTGTCGACGACCTCGCCGCCGCCGGAGCCGCCCCCGACCTGGTGATCACGGATGTCCGCATGCCGCCCGGGAACACCGACGACGGACTCCGGGCCGCGATCGACATTCGGTCGCGGCACAAGGACCTGCCGGTCCTGGTCCTCTCCGCCTACGTCACGGGCCCGTACGTGCGCGAACTCCTGAACGGCCCGGGCGCCGACGGGGCGGTTGGCTACCTGCTCAAGGAGAAGGTGGGCAGAGTGGCGGACTTCCTGCGGGCCGTCGAGACGGTCGCCGGCGGCGGAGTGGTGATCGACCCCGAGGTGGTCCGCCACGTCACCCGCGCCGACCCGCCGCGGGGCCCGCTCGCCCGGCTCACGGCCCGCGAGCAGGAGGTGCTCGCCCTCATGGCCGAAGGCCGCTCCAACGCGGAGATCGAGGCAGAACTGTTCCTCTCGGGCGCAGCCGTGGCCAAACACGTGGGGAACGTCTTCCTGAAACTCGGCATGCCCTCCGGCGAGGACAACCGCCGGGTGAAGGCCATCCTGACCTGGTTCGAATACAACTAGGACTTCAACGCCGTAGCGTCCACCGGCGGCGGCGTGCAGCAGAACGGTGCAGCTGATCCGCTCCGTGGCCGGACCCGGCCGCCGAGCATCTGGCCGACCGGGGAGACCCTTGGTTCAGACCTCGCCGAACTCGTCACTGCGGTGAGTGGTGACGAACGGTTCCCAGGCCTTGGCGGCAAAGATCAGGGCCGGTCCGTTCGGGTCCTTGGAATCGCGGACGGGCATCACGTCGGGGAATCCGGGCGCCACCTCGACGCAGGTGCCCCGTTGTTGCCGTACCCGGACCTGTGCCAGCTGGCGTCGGTGCAGCGCGGATCACCTCGAGCGAAGCCATCTTGGACAGAGACTCCGTCCGGAGCTGATCGTCGTGCTGTCGGATCGGGCCGCCCCACACCACTCGCCCCTGGCTCCCGCGCAGGAAGTCGGCTCGGTCGACTTCCTGCGCGGGTGAGGCTGGCCGTCCCTGGTTACGGGGTGAGTCGCAGGTGGATAGCGAGGACGCCGAGCTGCTCCTTCTCGG